>JAEINM010000008.1 GCA_016342385.1 Spirochaetaceae bacterium
TAACATCTCCTGTTCCCGATAAGACAAAAGTTTTCTCTTTGTCCGCAACCAGCAGCATAGCTTCCAGTTTTCGAAGGGCTCTATCTGTTCTCCAGTCTTTTGCCAATTCCACAGCGGCTCTGGTTATATCTCCGCCGAATTCCTTCAGGCGCTCTTCAAATCGCTCCATCAGAGTAAAGGCATCTGCGGTTGATCCGGCAAATCCCGTAAGGACTTTCCCTCCCAGTAGAGTTCTCACTTTCCTGGCATTTCCCTTCATAATGACAGATTCACCCATGGTCACCTGCCCATCTCCTGCTATAGCGACATGTCCGTCTTTTCTAACTGCCAATATTGTTGTGCCTCGAATTTTCATAAGGTCTCTCCTGTTTTCTTTTTCCCATGAGGATGGGATTTCCTATAGACCTGCTTCAACCTCTCAATACCCGTATGGGTATAAATCTGAGTGGTGGAAATGCTCGAATGCCCCAGAAGTTCCTGAACAACTCGAATATCAGCTCCCTCATTGACAAGTCCCGTTGCAAAACTATGCCTGAAAGTGTGGGGGCTGATCTTTTTAGAAAATCCCGATCGCACGATATATTTCTCTATAATATAATAAATTCCTCTGGCTGTAATAGATTTTCCAGCGGCATCGAGTATAAGAGAATCATTGTTTTTGTCTCTAAGACACAGGTCCCTCAGAGGGAGGTACTCTCTCAGTGCAGATCTAGCTTCACTCCCCACAAAAACCCACCGGTCCTTGCCGCCCTTCCCTCTTACGAGAGGATTGGATTTTAACAGATCCTGACACTTCATATTACAAATTTCACTGACGCGACAACCTGTGGAATAGAGCAATTCAAAGATTAGACGATCCCTTTTTCCCAGAAAATCATCACCGGTCAGAGCAATAAGATGACTGATTTCACTATCACTCAAATGAACTGGTAAGGTTCTGTTCAGTTTCATGGATTTAATGCCGGCGAAAGGATTATAGGGGCTCTCTTTCCTCTTTATCAGAAAATCATAATACCCTTTCAGGGCAGATATTTTTCTGTTGATAGAAGAAGACGCCAGTCCCTCTCTCGATAACTGACCGATAAAGGACCGTGCTATCTGTTTATCTATTTCAAAAGAGGGGATTTCCCACTCCTCGAGATATTCAAACCACACAGAGAGATCCTTTCTATAGGAGATAACAGTTGCATCTGAGAGCTTGCGGACATTCTGTATATATTGTAAATAAGTCTCCATCATAAGCTGTAATATGTCCCCTCTCTGCAAATTTCTCTTCCCCGCAGTTCAGCAAGAAACCGGGCAGCAAGAAATCGGCCCGTCTCCAGACTGTCATAATCCTGACTGATATTTATCTTCCTTTTAAGATCTTTTGTTTTATAAGAGAGGCTGTTGAGAACCTCTAAAGCGGAAGCAACTGATGATGCCCCTTCATTGACCAGCTTCATGGTTCCGGCTCCCTTTGGAGCATCTGAGGGGACATGAAGGACAAAGACTTCCCGTCCCTGGGAGAGAGCAAAATCGGCCGTAATGATTGATCCGGAACCCATAGGCGCTTCAACCACAACCACAGCCTCGCTAAAGGCACTGAGGATTCTATTTCTCTCGGGGAAGTTATACTTTAAAGGGAGGGTTCCCGGCGGATATTCACTTAACAGAGTTCCTCCATTATCCAGAATTGCGGAAGCTAACCTGGTATTACAGGGGGGATAGATTCTGTCTACTCCGCAGCCCAAAACAGCGGCAGTATAATTTTTTCCGGCCAATGCGCCCCTATGAGCTTCTGTATCAATACCCTCGGCAAGACCGGAAATGACTGCTGCACCAGACCTGGCCAGATCAAAAGAAAGAGCATAAGCTTCTTTCAAAGCTCTACCAGAGGCTTTTCTTGTTCCGACGACTGAAATGTTCAGAGAATCTTCAGGCGGTATCTGGCCTCTGTAATAGAGCAGAAAGGGGGGATTGAAAATTTCCTTTAATTGCACCGGATAATTCTCATCTTCAATAAACAGTATTTTAATAGAATTTTTAACCATATGAGACAAATCACTATCCACCATTTCCAGCAACTGGTCCCGATTATAGGAGGCTATAATTTTTCTACCGAGAATCAGCTCCATGTCCTTTTTTTCCGGCACCTGATCTATGGTAAAACAATAGTTCAAAAGTATCAGTTTCTCTTTAGTTGTCAAAAAGCGCATCCGCTGTAGCAGGAGTAGAAGGTGAGTATCCCTATTCATTGCCTTCTCCTCTCAAAATGGCATTGCGATTCGCTCTGGCCGATTCTATTTCCGTATCACTTTCACTGGTATTGATAATCTCATCATAGATATCTACAGCCTCACCTTCATTTCCAGAAGCATAATAAGCTGCTGCCAGAAGAAAACGGCCATTCATACTGCTCTTCTGTATTGTGTTATAGACTTCCATTAGAGGTATGGCTAACTCAGGCTGGTCCAGCTCATATACATATAAGATCGCTAATCCGTACATGGGAGAGGAAAAGCGGTCATTAACAGATAGTGAAGCTTTGTAATATCTTTCGGCCTGAATCAGTAATTCTCGGCTTCGGCCTTCAGAAACTTCCGTTTTTGAAAGCCTGGCAGAGGCGAGTCCGGCATTGTAGAGAACATTGGGGTTTTCCGGATAGATCGCAAGGGCTTCCTCAAAAGCCTCAAGAGCCAGGGCATACATGCTGTAATCGAGATATTTTAAACCTATAAGTTTGTAATAGGTCCCCAGTTTCTCGGCAGCATCTATTTTCTCATCAAGAATTTTACGATATTTTTCGATATCTTTCCTGAGAGTATTATAGTTTTTATCATTTTCGAGGTTATATGAGACAGAACCGTCACCTTCCATCTGGCTCATTCTCTCCAGAAGATCGGCATCATCTCTACTGCAGGCACCCAAAAAGCATATAAAGAGAATTACAATCGGGAAAGACCCGATTTTTCTGAATAACTTTACTATTCTTTTCATATCCATTATCCCCTTGGATGATACTCTTTGTGAGCACTCTGCAAATCATCACAGTTGAGATGAGTATATATTTGAGTTGTACTGATATCAGAATGCCCCAACAGCTCCTGAACACTTCTCAAATCCGCACCACCCTGTAATAAATGGGTGGCAAATGAATGCCTCAAGGTATGTATTTTCCCTGAAACGCCTGCTCTTTCTGCGGTCTCCCTGAAACGTTTCCACATTCCTTTGCGGGAGAGTCCACCTCCAAGGCGGTTTAAAAACAATGCCTCTGTTACTTTTCCAGGACGGCAGAACCCCGGCCGTGCTTCAAGCAGATACATTTTTAACCAATGTTCCGCTCTCTCGCCAAGAGGAATAAGCCTTTCCTTGCCACCCTTTCCCGTAACTTTAATCAGACCTTCTTCAAAGTATAAATCACCCACATTGAGACCAACCGCTTCTGAAACTCTCAACCCACAGGAATAAATAAGTTCAAAAAGGGCACGATCCCTTAATCCCGAAAGAGAAGTGCAGTCTATTTCCTGAAGAAATAGATCGACCTCTTCAATTGTCATGACTTCAGGCAAATGCCTGGCCAGTCTGGGCATATCGAGCAGCCTGACCGGATTGTCTTTTCTCTGGCCGACCTGAATGATAAACTCAAAGTATGATTTTAAGGTACTGAGGATTTTTGAGACCGTTCGTGCCGAAAGAGTACAATCGATAGACTGTCTGAAAATAATATACTCAGAGACTGATTCCGCTTCAACGGTAGAGGCTTTATGCCCATTATTTACCAGCCAGAGAATAAACTCCCTGATCTCACGGATATACGTTTCAACCGTATTGTCCGCCATTCTGAGTTCAATATTCAAGTAATCTTCGAATGCTCGTTCAGTCCACTGGTCTCCCATCATTCTCAGTTCCTTTTCCCACCGATCAATTTATTCCGGTCTCTCATAATAGTGGGAACATAGAGATCATCACCAATGGGATTATCTGAATGACTGAAAATATAATCAACGGGTTTCTTAATTTTCTCTCTCATCTCCTCGCCAGAACTGAGAGCCTCCCAGTCTTTGAAGGATAGAATCTCGTTTTTGTCTGAATCGACAGAAGTAACCGGCATGGTCTCGGCCGCCTCTGTTTTCCTATGGGAAAAACCTGTGGCAATGACAGTAACTTTAATCTCATCCAAAAGAGTTTCATCTATAGCTGTGCCGGCTATAATAGTCGCATCGGGATCAATATTAGAACTGATAATCTCCATAACTTCATTGAATTCTGAAAGAGAAAAATCCTCTCCACCCGTCACATTTACCAGCAAACCTTTGGCCCCTTCTATAGAGGCATCTTCCAACAGAGGATTATTGATGGCGCTGGTCGCAGCATC
The DNA here is from genome assembly GCA_016342385.1 of Spirochaetaceae bacterium. Lineage (GTDB taxonomy): Bacteria > Spirochaetota > Spirochaetia > DSM-2461 > DSM-2461 > Spirochaeta_F. The sequence continues at coordinate 4,358 of JAEINM010000008.1, forward strand.
AACAGCCCGGTTATCACCCTGGCCGAAACCGATCCCCATCAGGGCTTCTCCCTGGCCTTCCATTACAGTTTTTACATCGGCAAAATCGATATTGATATCACCATGCAGTGTTATAAGATCGGAAATACCCTGAACCCCCATCCTCAAAACATCGTCAGCTTTCAGAAAAGCCTGCCTGATAGGTGTCCGTTTATCTACAATTTTCAGAAGATGCTGATTGGGAATTGTAATAAGCGTATCGACATGCTCATGCAGTTTTTTTATACCCTCTTCTGCAAGAGACATCTTTTTCTGCCCTTCGAAATCAAAGGGTTTTGTCACTACAGCAACTGTCAGAGCCCCGACTTCTTTTGCAATTGAGGCGATTACCGGCGCTGAGCCTGTTCCGGTCCCTCCGCCCATACCAGCTGTGACAAAAACCATATCTGCCCCTTTGAGGAGATTTTTTATAGTTTCTCTGTCTTCTTCTGCAGCCAATTCACCTATTTGCGGCTTACCTCCGGCTCCGAGACCTCCGGTCAATTTAGACCCGAGAGCAATTTTGACATCTGCCTTTGACTTATTCAAAGCCTGCTGATCTGTGTTGGTCGCAATAAAATGAACATCATTCAGCTCACATTCAATCATACGGTTGACAGCATTACTGCCACCTCCACCGGTTCCGATAACTTTTATGACAGTACCGGCGCTGTTTTTACTTTCAACTAATTCAATATCCATATCCCCTCCCATAAGGATAAATTGTTATATCTATATAAATTCTTTAAACCAGGTTCCAATTCTCCTGAAGAAATCCACAATAACCCCCGATGAAATAATATCCACAACAGGTCCCTCTTCTTCGATCTGCTGAGCCTTATACTGAAGCAATCCCGTAACGGTAGAATACTCGGGACTTCTATATCGCTCCTCCAGTCCTTTAATATTCTTAGGATACCCGATCCTGGCCGGCATTTTAAATATTTCCTGGGCCAGCTCTGCAACACCGGGCAGCAGTGCTCCTCCACCGGTTATAACGAGACCACCTCCCAGACGACTGAGATACCCTTTTTCTCCCAATTGCTTTTTCACCAGAAGAAAGAGCTCAGCCATTCTCGGCTGAAGAATCCGGCAGATTCTCATTTCAGGTACCGAAACAGGTGGGCGACCTCCAATTCCGGGAATAATCACAGATTCATTTCTGTCGATCAGTGGTTCCCAGCAGCAACCCGACTGAAGTTTGATCCTCTCTGCTTCATCAAAAGGTATATTCAGCATAATAGACAGATCATTAGTCACTTCCTGAGCACCAACAGGTAAAACACTGGTATAATAAGGAGCTCCCCCGAAATGCACCAGAAGATCTGTCGTACCATTACCAATATCAAGAAAAAGAACTCCCAGTTCCTTCTCGTCTCTTGATAATACGGAATAAGAAGCTCCTATTGATTCAAGTACGATCTCATCAACCTTATATCCGCTTCTATTAATACATTTAATTATGTTTTTTGAAGCTGATATGGTTGAAGTAATAATATGCACTTCAGATTCGAGTCTAACTCCTATCATATCAACAGGATTCTTTATTCCCGCCTGATCATCAACAATGTATTCCTGGGGAATAACATGAAGTACTTCTCTATCCATAGGCATAACAATTGCCTTAGCCGCATCAATGACCCGTTCGACATCGACTCTGTTTATTTCCCGTCCTTTACCGGTCACAGCGACAACTCCGCGGGAATTGATTCCTTCAATATTGCCACCGGCAATACCGGCGAGAACCGATTCGACAGTGCGTCCCGCCTGCTGTTCCGCCATATCAATGGCTTCTTCCACAGCTTTCATTGCGGCTTCAATATTGACAACAACACCTCGCCTCAAGCCCTTGGAGGCAGCCATACCGACTCCTGCGACAGTGAGATCACCCTCTTCATCAAACTCTGCAATAAAAGCACAGATTTTACTGGTTCCGATATCAAGTGCTACAATAATTTCATCTGAAGTCAATCTAAACTTCCTCCCTGAGACGATAAATGATCTCTTTAGTTCTAAAATCAACCTCACCGATTCTATCAGTCAATTTCTGTTGTTTCAGTACATCAAAAACCATAATAATATTTGTAAGGACATGACCGTCCAGTTTATTCCCGATTCTGGCCTGGACAGGGTAAGAGCTGAGAAAAAGAACAAGGTCATACCCTCTCTCTCCCCGTCTTTCAACCCGAATTTCAGACAAAAGATTAAATAGAGCTAGATCATTTTCTCTCAATTTCTTCAAATCTTCCAGTAAAGGCCGTAGAGCTTCCGGCAGCTGGGCTCCCAATTCGAGAGACTGGAACCTCACTCCTGTAATAACAGGCAGATCCCAGTTTTTAAGATCTTTACCGCTATTAAAAATAATACCTTCACTATCTATTGCAACAGGTACTGATTTTTCATTAATTTTCAGCACTGAAACAGCAATAGCTTCTCGAGCATAAAGATACAATTGCAGTTTATCGGGAAAGATTTTTTCCACAGAAGCCTTTCTTACCTCAGGATACTTTTCAAGGCGTGCCTTGATTTCTTCGGGAAAAATATTGTAGTAATACTGACCGGATTCAATTCCTGCAATAGTCCGGATTTCACCATCAGTCAAAGAGACCTCGCTCTCCACTTTAATTTTTTTAAGAATGATATTTGGCACAATAAATACTTTGAATACAAGTTGTCCCGCCAGTATAAACGAGAAAATGAAAATGACTTTAATAAGTACTTTCCTCATTTTTTATCACCTCTATCGCCATTATTATTTCTGGAAACATTGAGTAGCAACCCGAAAATAATCAAAGTGATCAGAGAAGTAGATCCGCCGGCAGAAAATAAGGGAAGAGGAATACCTGTGGCAGGAATGAATCCGGAGACAACAGACATGTTGGTCAGAGCCTGCAGATAAACAGCAGTAGTCAGGCCGAAAGCCATGTATTTTTCAAATAAGTTTTCCGCTTTCATAGCTATAGAAAAACCTCTCCAGGCAAATAACCCGAAAAGAATGAAAACAAAAAGAACACCGATATAGCCTGCTTCTTCACCTATTACGGCAAAGACAAAATCTGAATGAGCCTGAGGAAGGGATCCCTGTTTCATGTAACTCTGTCCCAGCCCCTCACCCCAGAAACCTCCCGACTGGAGTGCACTCCGGGCAGTCAGGACCTGATATCCCGCACCTGACGGGTCCGATTCCGGATTGAGCCAGGAGATGATCCGCCTGATTCTGTAGGGTTTGGCCCGCAACATAAGAAAAGCACCGAGAGAACCGGACGCTCCAAGGAAAACGACAAATAAAGGACTCATTCCACCCAGTATGAGCATGAGAAAAGCTACAATAAAAATCAGGGCCGCCGAAGAGAAATCATTCTGAGAATATACAACCAGAGTTGATATAAGAATAATCAGCATCTGAGGAACAACAGCTTTGCTGAATTCTTTCATTCTGTTTATATTTTTCTCAAGCATCTTTGCCACATATAAAACCAGTGAAAGTCTGATCAGCTCTGAGGGTTGAAAGGATATACCACCCACTTCGAGCCATCTTCTTGCCCCACCGGACTCGATACCCAGACCGGGAATAAACAACAGCAGATTTACAGCGATGGAAAAAAACATAAAAACCGGAATGTATTTTTTAAGAAGGACCAGTGATACTTTTGATGCTGCAAAAGCGGATATTGTTCCCAGCACAAGCCAGAGAAACTGTTTTTTCACAAAATGAAAAGGAGAACCGAAGACAGTATCGGCAAAATTATAGGAAGAGGAAAAAAGAGCGGCAAATCCCACTCCTGACAGAAGAATAATGAGAATTAAAAAAACAGCATCAAAGGCAGGTTCATTTATTTTCTGAGCTGTAAAATTATTATTAACAATATGTCTATCATGAATGGAAAAACTACTCATACTCTACCTTATCTTCAGCGTGGAGAGAGCGATAATGGCAAACATGCCCCCGACGATCCAAAGACGGGTCACAACCTTGCCTTCCGCCCATCCGATTAATTCGAAATGGTGATGTAAAGGTGCCATTTTAAAAACTCGCCTGCCTGTCCGCTTAAAATGAACCACTTGTATGACAACTGAGACAATTTCTATCACAAAAACACCACCGATGATTATTGTTAATATCTCTTTTTTCAGGACAAGAGCGAGAACTCCAAGAATGGCACCGAGAGCAAGACTACCCGTATCTCCCATAAATATTTCTGAAGGATGACAGTTAAACCATAAAAACCCGACACAGGCACCCAATAAGCCCATACTGGTAATAGTGAGCTCTTCAGAACCGGCCAGATAGGGGATATTGAGATAATCGGCAAAGACTGAATGTCCTGTCAGATAAGCGATAATCGTAAAAGCAATAATGGCTATGATAAAAAGTCCCGTAGCTAACCCATCGAGTCCATCAGTTATATTCACAGCATTGGAAAAAGCAACAATTGTGAACATTCCAAAGGGGATATAGACAAAGGACATATCAACCACGGCATGTTTAAAAAATGGAACATACAACAGGGTGGTGTGATCATTGCGATTGTAATACAGGATCAGGACAACAACAAGAGAAACAGCAATCTGTCCAAAAAACTTAAAACGTGAATGGAGCCCGTCAGAGCTCTTTCTTGAAATCTTTAAATAATCATCGACAAAGCCTATTAAACCAAAACCGATAATCGTTATTAATAAGACCCAGGTGTAAAATTGAGTAAGATCCTGCCACAAAAGGACAGAAATAACCACGGAGATAATTATCAGAACTCCACCCATAGTGGGAGTTCCCGCTTTTACCAGATGAGTCTCCGGTCCGTCATCTCTAACCTCCTGCCCCAGCTTCAGCTTGGTCAACAATTTAATGACAGTCGGCCCAAACATAAAAGCAATCAGCAAAGCTGTAACGGCAGCATATGCAGCCCGAAAACTTATATACTGAAAAATATTGAAAAATGAAAAATATTTTACCAATGGGTAAAATAAAGCCTTAAACATGTTGCCCCTCCATGAACATGCTAATTAAACACATTTAGTTTTCTACAATTAAATCTGTAAGTCTCTCTAACGCGAGACTCCGGGAACCCTTAAGCAGCACCAGGTCCCCACTCTTCAGATACTGTTTCAGAGCTTCAGCCAGACTGTCTAGCTCAGAGGTCCAGAAAGAATACCCGCTATACCCCGAATCTTTTACAGATTCAAAAGCAGTCTCCATATGTTCTCCGAATAAAAATAGAGCCTGAGCTGAACTCTTAGCCGCCAAATCCCCGATTCGACGGTGCTGTTCAGTACTTTCATCACCAAGTTCCAGCATATCCCCCAAAACGGCAATGGACCGTGAGTCCCAATAATCAAGAAGCTTCAGAGACTCTGCCATGGAATCGGGATTGGCATTATAGCAATCTCTCAATAAGGTTACATCGCCTTTAATCAACTCTCCCCGCCCAAAGGCCGCTTCCACTTTACCAATTCCTCTGGCAATAAGCTCAGGTTCGATCCCGATTTCCAGAGCAACGGCCACAGCCCCCAGTACATTATTGAGGTTAAAATCTCCCGGTAGTGAAAAGTGGCAAGGGTAACCGTTAACCTCCAAATCAAATCCTTCAATAGAAAATCCGGATTTTATTTTAACGCCTGTCGTGGATTCACTTCCATAAAGAATAACCTTCCCCTTAATCCCCTCCGACAGGAATTGTCGATACTCATCATTTTCCGGAATAAATGCTATCTGAGATCCGGTAAAACAGGAAAAGACCTGTTTTTTGGCTTCAGCAATAGCCTTTCTGCTCCCGAGAGGTCCGATGTGAGCCGTTCCAATATTGGTAATAAGAGCAAGATCAGGTCTGACAATCGAAGCGAGGAGATCCATCTCACCGACCCTGTTCATTCCCATCTCAAAAACTGCCACCTCATGGTTTTCCTCAACCCGAAAGGCTGAAAGAGGCAACCCTATATCAGAATTAAAATTCCCCTCACTGACCACAGCCTCCATAGATTCTGACAGAATCGCCCCTAGGATCTCCTTCGTCGTTGTTTTTCCATTACTCCCGGTTATCCCCACCACCGTCAGTTCAGGAAAACGCCTCATATGATAAGAGGCCAGTTCCTGCATGGCTATCAGAGGTTCAGAAACCGGCAGAAAAGCTAATCCCTTTTGATTCACAAGCTTTTCCACCAGATCCCGATTCTCATTATACCAACCTATAGCCACCAGAGAGAGCATGGTACCTCTATCGGCTATGTCGTTAAAATACAGGTGCCCATTGGTTCTTTCCCCCTCAAGTGGAATAAATAAAGTGCCCCTCCCGCACTTTCTGGAATCAATCTGAATGTCTGCAAAGGATTCAACAGGATCTCCGATCCAATCGGAATGGAGAATCCCACTAACCTCTACTGCTGTAAATAATATTCTGTCCACTACTGGCTACCTCCAGGCAGCTCAATCTGAATAATATCAGTGGGTTTCCTTTTCTCCAAACCCAACTCATCCTTTGCAATCTGATCTATTCTTCCGGGAGAACTCAAAACAGCTGTCCCGGCTATTAATCTCTTATTTAATTCAAGCATCTCTTTTTGTTCCTTTTCGAGTTGCACAATTGACCGAACAACCTGATTAAATCGAAAGGACTGCCAAATATTCATAAATAGTATTGCCGTTGTAAAAAGAGCACAACTTATGGCGATTATCAATGACCTCTTTTTCATAAGAAAAAATTCCTCACAGAAAAATCGGCCAGCTTCTCAACAACCCTAAATTTAGCACTTCTCGAAGGAGGATTTTCACTCACCTCCTTCTCTGTGGGAACAACAGGTTTTCTGGTGAGAATATTTACAATCGGTACACCACCGCACTGACATGAGGGCAATTCCGGCGGGCAGATACACTTCTTATTCATTTCCCGAAAAAAATGCTTCACCTTCCTATCCTCCAGAGAATGAAAAGTTATGATTCCGAGCCTACCGCCGACCTTTAAAACATCCAGGGCATCTTTAATCACTTCATCCAACCGATCCAACTCCGAATTAACGGCAATTCTTATAGCCTGAAAAGTCCTTGTCGCCGGATGTATTCTTCCATAGCGATAAGAAGGAGGAACGTTGGATTTTATCAACTCAGCCAATTGAAGAGAAGAGACAATCCTGCCACTCTTCCTCGCCCGGCAGATTGCCGATGCTATCTTCCTGGACAGCCGCTCTTCTCCATACTCGTAAATCAGGTCAGCCAGATCCTTCTCATCGAAATCATTGACAATATCTTCAGCTGACAGCCCCTCTTCTCTATTGAGACGCATATCAAGTTTTTCATCTTTAGAAAAAGAAAAACCCGCGCCGCTTCTTTCGTAGTGAAAAACTGAAATGCCTAAATCCAGTAAAATCCTGTCGGGTTTTTCATCTTCGGGGTAATCCTTAAAATAATCATTAAACCACGTATGGCGAAACATCACACGGGGAGCAAAGGACCCCAGCCGCTTCATGGCGATTTTCTGAATTTCCCGATCCGCATCAAGCCCAATCACATTGAGATCAGAAAACCTGGATAGAAACATCTGAGAATGACCGCCTTCGCCCATAGTACCATCTACGAGCAGCTGACCCGGAGCATCGGGTTTCAAATATTCACAGACTTCTTCTTTTAAAACGGAATAATGAACAATATCCATACTTACCCCAGATCCCCAAATTCTTCCCAGGCATCTTTTACTTCACTCTCACACTTCTCTTCAAATTCAACATACTGCTCTTCGTCCCATATCTCGACATGATCATCCAGACCGATGAATAGACAGTCGCGAATGAGACCAGCTGATCTCTGAAGAGATGATGGGATTTTCAACCTGCCATTTTTATCAATAGTCAGCTCTGTTGCCGGTGCCAGTAAACGCCTTTGAATCATTTGAGATTTTGCCTTAAAAAGTGATGATCGATCCAGCAGTAAATGGGAAATCTTGCTCCACTCTCCTTCCGGAAAGAGCCATAGACATTTATCAATACCCCGGGTTAAAACCAGAGAGCAATCTTTTAATTGCTCTCGCAGCTTTGAAGGTAAAAGTATTCGACCTTTTTCATCAAGAGTACTATTAAATTGTCCATTTAAACCACGAATATCCACTATTTCCTACAAATTCCCACTTTTTCCCACTATCATTTCTATGATAAGAGCCATAAATTCAGTTGTCAACATGGAAAAGAGAATATGTGTGTGCAATAAAAAAACAAGGAGAGGAAAACTAAACAGATGTTTACTATTTTTGGAGAGATTGGTGATTTTTGATAATATTAGTTAATAAATGATTAAATTAATCCTAAACTATCTGAGCAAAAGGCTATGAAAAGAAAAGAAGGGACAGAAAATAGTAGGGGACAGTCGCGACTGTCCCCTACTATTTTCTGTTCCCGACTATTTTATAGATAGTCTTTCCCGAACATCCTGTAATTAATACCGGGAAAAAGATTATTGCGTTTCTCCAACTTCGTAAGCCATTCTGTTTTTACAACATTACGACAGAGAGATTCATAGATAAAATTAAAATTTTGAATGTGGGTTTTCACCCTTTTCACAGCATAGGGAACAGTTGTACCAGTCTTCATAATAAAGGGCCAGTCTGAAGCCTGAGAGAGCAAAACTTCTCTTGCCGCCTGATTAAGGGCTCTCTCCTTTAAACCCGATTCATCGGGGTACCGTTCAACCAGCTCCATCATTCGCTCTATCAGCCGATGAAGATGCCTGTATATCCAGTCATTCGAGCCATCGATCCAGACCTGACCATACCCCTTATCACCCCAACTGGAGAAAGCAGGTGTCGCCTTCTGATTATGTGGGTACATATCGAGGTAATCAATAGGAGAAATCGAAACGATATTACTCTTAGAAATGCCTCTGAATACTTCTTCTATAAACTTTGGACCTTCAAACCACCAGTGTCCAAACAACTCTGCATCATAGGGGCAGATAATGATAGGCTTCCTATCCATTAAAGACGCCAGGACATCTATTTGTTCAATCCGTTTCTGAACAAAGTCAGCGGCATCATCAATAACTTTTTTTTCAGCTTCTGCAATATTGTAAAAGGTTTTATTTGCCAAATCAGACTTATCAGTAATAGCATAATACTTAAAACCTGTATTGACTCTATTTCCCGCATTTGTGTAAGGGTCGATATAATCTCTCGGTCTATCAAAGCCTATATCGCGATAAAAATCTCTATAGACTTCATTTCCCGGATAACCATCGTCGGTGCTCCAGACAGCTCTTGAAGAAGCTTTATCTCTGGCAAAAACCGCAACACCATTTGGACAGCTGATCGGGCCATAAACACCATATTCCGGCCTCTCATCGGCATACAATACGCCATGAGAGGAAGAAATAAAATATCGCAAACCAAATGGTTTTAAATACTCTTCAAGTCCGGGGAAATAACCGCACTCAGGAAGCCATAAGCCATCGGGCATAACACCGAATATTCTATCATGAGATTCTACGGCAGTTAAAATCTGAGCTTTGATCATTTCAGGAAATTCTCTAAAACAGGGAAGAAAGGCATGTGTCGCTGTCGTAGTGATCAACTCCAGATTTCCCCTTTTCTGAAAATGGACAAATTCCTTAATCAGATTTCGCTCATACACCTCGGTATAATCTGTATAATTCTGAACATATAAATCTCTGTACATCACAGCTAGATCATAGGATTCAGGTTCATGTTCTTTTGTATAGATTAATTCATTCTCGGCAAGATCTATCAATTTTTCAAGATGATGGATATACCTGTCCTGAAGAAATTCATCTTTTATCATAGATGCTAATGTTGGAGAAATGGAAAGAACCATCTTAAAGGGAACAGAATCTTTTTCAAGAGATCTGAATACTCTCAATAAGGGAAGGTAGGTTTCAGAAAGAGCTTCAAAAAGCCAGCTTTCCTCTAGAAAGCTTTCGTATTCAGGATGACGAACAAAAGGAAGATGGGCATGAAGAATCATGGAAATCATCCCTTTTTTATCATTACGGTTTTCGCTCATTCCACTCCCTCTTCAGCAATTTCATCAATGAGGGGCAAAATACGCTGGGGTATCTTTATATAAGATGCCACAGGAACGGCAGCCCCGAATTCTGGAGAATAACCGGACAATTTTACCAGTTCATCACTATTGGTCGATTCTGGATTCCTCGATGGGAGAATATAATTCCTCGAGGTTTCAATAATATTGGAACGGCAGATCACCTGCTCCCGATCTCCCGTAACTGAACACAGTTCGATTAGATAAAAAGTATCTTCATTGGGAAATCTAATATATCTCCGCCGATCACCAATATTGACGGGAATATCAAAATAATCGAGAATATCCTCTTTTCTGTAAGTCTGCTCTGAAAGCTCGACCATACGTAGAAAAAGGCCATCAAAAGATGTGTCATTTTCAAATTTCTTCAGCAGATCAAACTTTAAATCCCAGTAGACAAATCCCCAGGTAGGTTCCCTGAGCATCAGCAATATTTTAGTTTCATTATATCGTTCCGGAAGATTAATTTCCTCAGCGGAACTAAAGTCGAATTCTTCATCCAAAGAGACATTGTATTTAGTAGCTTCAATTCTTACGGCAAGATTATTAAGCTTCTCTCTGTCTCTTCTCTCTTCTTCAAGCGAATCGAGAACAAGATTGATCAGTGTCTCTTTTTCAATCCCCTCGTCGTAAGCGAGGTGGTCTCTTTCTGCAATTTCCAGAAGTGATTTATAAGAAAGCGACTGTAAACGTTCTTTCGTCATACAGACCTCAACAAACTCAGTTAGACTTTATTTAATGCCTTATCCTAGAAAAGAATCGCCTATATAGTCAAGTAGTAGCAATGAATAATAAATGCAATTAGGGGGGTAGGATGAGAAGAATCCGCCTAAAAAAAGATTATTGACAGATAAATTACATAGGAATTATTTACGCAGATAAGCCAGATACAGGACTACTCCTTTTTTCTGGCAGAAATAATCATTACATCTCCAAAAGAGAGCTTTTTAGCAGCCCTATCCAGGATTTTTTTAAACCATTGAGGGCCATAGCCCTGTCCCAGCCCCCCCCAGGTTCTTACTTTTTCAATAGAAAAGCTCCTCGACTTCAGTAATCTCTGGAGATTTTTTCTTGAAAATAGAAACATATGATCAGCAATAGCCGATCGCCACTTACTACAAAAAATTTTAGCCTGAAATCCATCGGAATTGGGAGTCGTACAAAGAAAAAGGCCTCCGGGTTTTAAAATGCGCACAACTTCATCAAGATATAAGGCCGGATTGTTCAAATGTTCGATCAAATGGGAGCAGTGAATGACATCAAATTGATTATCATCGTAAAAAGCCTGTTCAACAGTTCCGCTGAAAATATCGATGTTTCTGGTTTTAGAACCGAAATCTGCTGCCGGTTCACATAATTCAACACCCTTTGAATCCCAACCTTCATTCTTCATATACTCAACAAGAGCCCCTGTGGCACAACCGATATCCAGAAAGCTTTGTCCAATCAATGGATCTTCAGGTTTAGTTTCAAAGCCAATATCCGAAAGACTTTTCAACATGAGCTGAAAAAACAGTTGTTCATTTTTCTGTTCATATTTAAAGTAATCTTCATCATACCTATTATCGAGATGTTCAAAGACCGGTTGAGGATTCTGCAATACGAGACGGCACATCCGACATTGTACAAAAGAATACTCTCCACAATCCCAATGATCTTTAAAATCGGAACCTCCACAGACAGGACAGCTGATAAACAGCCTTTTCTCATTTGTAGATGGTTTTATTGAAAATGTCTTCATTATTCTATAGTCAACTGAATTGTCCGGTTACTGCTATTTCCATAATAATCTGATGCAGATATTTCCAGGAAAGCTACGCCGGGGCTGAGATAAATCTCACCGAGAAGAAAAGCTTCATCATCATATAAGTTTTTGAATGATACAGGCCTACCTCCCTGAAGAATCAGTTCACCTCTCTCCTCTTTTAATGTGTCATATTTAATTAAATTAATTTCATTTCCCAGATAAAACATTGAAATACTATAGGGTACTGTTTCTATAGTATTATGAGAGCTACCACCATAATCAGTAATATCTGCTAGAATTTTCACTTTTCCTGAAGATAGATTATTCACTTCTTTTAATTCAGTTCTTTCATCATTGGATAAAACATAAACATGAGAGATGACCGGCGGATTCATGTCTCCGGAAGGGGGTAATACCATCTGAGGATTAACATACTGATTCATCTTTGTGTCATAAATAATCAGAAATAGACTTTTCTCATATGCCCGACCGGAATTCCCGACTATCCCAAGTTGATCGTTTTCTGATAATTGAAACTTATCTGGTTCTCCATAAAAACTTTCAAGATGGCCATAAATTGATCTGAATCCATTTTTATGATGCAATACCCTTGTATTACCCATCACCGATGTCAACTGATCAGATTCATCTGAATAATAAATCAGTTCTCCTTCTAAAAACGGAGAGACCACACTGCCATAACCTGATATCCGTATTCCTTTCAGAAAAGAATTTAAACTATTCTCACCAAAAGAAGCTGTTAAAAAACCTCCGGCTATTGGCCATTGATAAGCAAAGAGGCTATTCCATGTTAAAACCAAAAAAAATAAAAAAATGAGCTTTCTCATTGCTTAACCAACTCAAAATACATAATAAGATTATCGGTTCCGATATAATATCTATTTTGATTTTTTTTAAAAAACATATTTCTTCCGTAAAAAGTTTTTTTGAGAATAGACTCGTTTTGTTCGGATAATATTCCTAAAAATCCTTCTGACATATCTTTAAGCAGCAGAGAATACAAATCTCGTTCCTCATCTTTATATACATTCACCAGAAGACCTGTATCACCAAGACGAAGGAGACTCTTAGACTCAATATCAAAAACATTGACACCTTCTGTACTTTCGAAAAAAACCTTAGAATCATCTTTTGAAAAATACATATTCACCGAACGCCGGAATTCATGATTCAACTCAAAATGAAAAACTGATTTATATTCACCTTTCCTGTTCTGCAATAATATAAACCGCTGAGGATCTAACCCTGAAATAATAGAAATATACTGACTATCGCTGGAAATCGCCGCTGAATAAACCGCTTCAATACGACTCCCGCCGGGTCGGTATATAAACTCCGTTGACCCGGAAATACTAACAACTTCACATACACCATCGAGATAGCCAATGAGTACGTGATTTTGAGTAATTGATAAACTTGTAATGATTGAAAGGATTTCCTTTTTCCAATACAGATTCCCATCAATATCGTAAAAGCTGATAAAACTATCAGACAAAACAGCTATTCTATCCCCTTGAATGACGGGATAACCAGTTGATTCGATAATAGCCCGATCCTGTCCTTTATTATTCTGTATATCGAGAATTTTTGGAATCTTCGGATAATTGATGAAGGAGTTTTCAGAAATTGAGACTTTATAGTCTTTATTGCCCAAAAATGTAAGATCCAGATCTTCAGTGAAATATCCGAAATAATCACCAAGTGAAAAAGAGATCCTTCCCCGGTCAAGACTTTCTACAGTCTGGAGTGGATTATCAAGATTCACGATCCTCTTTGGGACAAGCAAGATCTCTTTACCTGTTTTTATAGGAAACAGTAAAAAAATTAGCAATATTATCACGAACAGTGTTGCAAAAAAACCTTTTTTTCCCATGTACAATAGATCCAATTTTGATTATGATTAGTAGCTTTTATAGTATCAATTAGATGATAAACTGTCAAACAAAGAAAAGGAGTCAAAAATGGATAAAGATGAACTATTCTCTGAAGCGGAGAAAGCAGCTGAGAACTCCTATTCTCCTTATTCAAAATTTCGTGTAGGCGCGGCATTACTCTGTGAAGATGGAGAGATAATCCGTGGAGCCAATATAGAAAACAGATCATTCGGCCTGACAAACTGCGCAGAAAGAAGTGCAATATTCACAGCTCTTTCCAAAGGACAGAATTCTTTTAAAGCTTTGGCCATCTATTGTCCCGATGCCGATTATGCCGTCAGCCCATGTGGAGCATGCAGACAAGTAATCAGTGAATTTACAGATCAGTCTTTTCCAATCTTCTTTTCAGGTAATGAGAAAAAATATGTAGAAACGACAATAGGAGAACTTTTCCCCTTCAATGCACTAGATGAATTAAAAGAAAGATAAACAATTATCAATCCGGTGCATTTGGATTTAATCTGTTCTTTTTCTCTTTTTCTTCCATTCTTTTAACATCAGTCTCCATTTTAAGTTTCCAAATATCTATCTTCTTTTTAAGTGCCTCAACATCGGAATGCCGTTTCAATACAATAGATAATCTTTTTAGTGAAGATAAGAAATTAATAGCTCTTTTGAAATCATCTATCCTCATAGTGGATAATTCATATTTTTTTCTAAAATCATCTGCTGACTGCTGCAACAGCCGCCTGGTTAAATTCAATTGTTGAATCCTGATCTGATAACCCGGGACTCTTGGATCCATTCCAGCTGCCATTTTTTTTAGATCCATACAGTTTTTTGCTGCTACAGCCAGACGGCCATTCATATCAACAAATGACCATTTCCATTTAGAACCTTCTCCATATGCAGAATTAATAGAATCTATTGAGAATCCCGCCTTGCGAATTAGATTAAAGCGGTCTTCATCAGAGAATCCTGCAACAGCTTCAAGATGATCTTCGTACTCAGAATATGGAACATCCAGATAATCGGTAAAAACCTCTTCCAGATAAATAAGAGCCTTAAAACAAGCTTTTCTCCCATCATTGAGAAATGCCTCGTTTTTTATCCCCAATAAAGCCAGAGAAAGTTCATTCATTAAAACATAATAAGAAACAATATTGAGGATCTCATTTGCCAGCATAAGCTTTTTAAAGCCGGCACCTGTGTCATCATTCTTAAGGATTTGAAGTATCTGTCTCTCTTTCTGAAGCTGATCATCAACCATTTTCTTATATGCTTTAATTTTTTCTGAATACTTTCTTTTTGCTTCCTCACTGACCTTAGCCATTCACCACACCTTAAATTGATCCATATGTCCGAAGCATTTCTTCAGCATGACTAATTGATGCTGAACCATCACTATCACCGGAAAGCATTCTGGCAATTTCCCTGATTCTTTCCTGTTCATCAATATTATAGACTGAAGTTACTGTTCTTTCATCGATTATATTTTTCTTTACGATAATATGATTATCGGCAAATACTGCAATTGATGCAAGATGTGTTATGCTCAAAACCTGTTTATATCGTGCAAGATCTCTCATATGAGCACCAACAGCCAGAGCCACTTCACCTCCTATACCGGAATCTATTTCATCAAACACAAGGGAAGAAATTTCATCGGAATCAGCCAATACAGTCTTTAGTGCCAGCATGACCCGGGAGATTTCTCCACCCGACGCCACAGATTTAAGAGGTTTCTCAGGTTCACCACTATTGGCAGACAAGAGAAATTCAATTGAATCTAACCCCCATGGTCCATATACGGCATTCCCGGTACTGTTTTTTTTCCTGTTTAAATCAACAGTAAATCGAGCCGTTTTCATTCCCAGCTCGTGAAGATTCTGTTCTATACTTTTCTGAAGCTCTAAAGCAGCTTGTTTTCGTTTTTCTGAAAGAGACATACCGGCGGACTTCACCTGATCACTCATCTCTCGGATTTTCTTTTTTAATTCCTCAATGCTGTATTCATCATTTTCCAGGTTCAGTAGAGAAGTGCGTTTATCATCACCTGTTTTCAATACATCTTTTATTGTATGACCATATTTCTTTTCAAGATCACTGATTAAAGCCAGTCTTTCCTCTTTAAGATTCAGCTCAGCTGGATCGATTTCAAATTCCTGCTGATAGGATCTCAATGTTTCAACAATATCTTCTAATTCAAAAAAAGTGTTCTCAAACCGCTTATGGAGAGGGACTAGGGAATCATCTATTTCAGCAATATTATCGAGCATTGATCCCGATTCTCTTAATTTTGATAAAACTCCACCTCTGCTCTCTGAAATAAGATTTCTGAAACCATCAAGAGAACTAAAGATTTCTTCCCTTCTGGCAAGGATTTTAATATCTTTTTCCAGAGCCTCCTCCTCACCGGGAACCAACTGGGCGTTATCAATCTCCTCAATTTCACTTTTGAGCTTTTCGACCATCTGAAGATGATCGTCTTCCGATTCCCGGAGGGAACTCAAATCCTTCCTCAAAGAACTGACAGTGAGATACATTTCATAGAATGCGAGCGCATCTTTCTCCAATCCTCCGAACCTGTCTAGCAACTTTCTATGATTATCAATAACAAACAATGACTGGTGTTCATGCTGGCTGTGCATATCTATCAGAAGAGAGGTCAACTCCTCCAGATCAGACCTCAATACGGGGACAGACTGAACATAAATGGAACCACGACCGTTCTTTTTAATTGTTCGCCGGATTATCAACGATCCATCTTCATCTTTAATACTGTGTTTCTCCAACCATAAAGGGATTTCTCCATGATCGCTGATATTCAATATTCCTGATATAATAGCTTCCTGACATCCACTTCTAATCAGAGAAGTATCCGCCTTTTTCCCCAGCAAGATTCCAAGAGCACCGACAAGAATAGATTTTCCGGCCCCGGTTTCTCCGGAGAGGACATTGAACCCATTGGAGAAAGATACTGTGATATCATCAATTAAAGCGAAATTTTTAACATTTAATTCTTCAAGCATTATTGCCTCCAGACCACCCGAGTTTCGATTTAACAACACCATAGAATGACCGTTTATCCGATCGGATAATACTGATTTTTTTTTCCAGTTCAGTAATCCTGATTTCATCTTCAGCTTCTAGAGGAAAAGCGATCTGACCATCAACGGTTAAAATGACCTTAGCTCTCTGTTCCTTTTCCACTTTTATTGTAATTCTATCTGAGGCTGGCATTACAATCGGACGATTTGATAAAGAAAAAGGACATATGGGAGTCAGAATCATGGATGACATATCAGGATGAATAATTGGTCCACCTGCTGCGAGAGAATAGGCTGTTGAACCAGTTGGAGTTGCTATGATTATTCCATCGGCTCTAAACATTCCCAAATTATCTTTGTTCAAATCTATGTCCAGATACAATAATTTAGCAATTCCATCAGCATTGATAACAAGGTCATTCAAACCTTTAAATCTCTCTATCTGTTTGTTCCCCCTATGCACAGAAATATCCAGCATAATTCTACTACTAACACCTAATAGCCCCGATCTATATTCCTCAAAAGCACTGAACCATTCAGTCTTTGATACTTCTGTGATAAAGCCAAAAGTACCAAGATTAATTGGAATGATAGGAATAGAGTAATCGACCAGGATTCGGGAGGCATACAACACAGTTCCATCTCCACCTAAACTAACTGCAAGATCAAATTTACCTGGATCATTTAAGATGGAGACATCCATATCCGTATACAGGATCTCAACTTTTATTTTCTCTTTTACAAGATACTTTTCAATATCTGATGTAATTTGAGAAGAATCCTTTTTTTTTCTATTAACAATAATCAAAACATTTTTAATATGACGCATCTATTCTATATACCTTAGTGACAAACTTTTTTATGGTAGCGTTGATATTACCTTAGAAATCATTTCAGCATTTTTCTTCCCTAATGAAGGATATAAGGGAAATAATAATGATCTGAGAATCAATCCCGCTGCTATCGGGCAGACTTTATCGTTATTTTCATAGAGGTCCAAAGCTGTTCTGATAAATGCTTTCCGAGGTTCTATGTTTTTTTTCATAACATAAGCTTTAACTTCCTGCATTCTTCCTTTAAGCAAGACTGGAAAGGAAAAATGAACAACTTTTGCATTATCCAGCGTATTTATTGATTTATGTTCTGTTTTATTCAAAGCACTTTTAAAGATTTTGAACAATTCTTCCCTCTTTCTCAGGTTGTCATCTATATTTCTTAACTGGATTAATGCCAATGACGCATTAATATCTGGTAAAAAAATTTCACTACCGAAAGACTGACAAATGAGTGAAAGCTTTTGGCTATGGTACTTATCTCTGACAAATAAAGCGGATCCTCCTCCACATGTGAGAATTTTATCAGGTTCCATGGAGAAAATTGTCAAGGATGCAAATGACCCGCATTTTTTATCGTTAAATGTCGCTCCCATATTCTCTGAAATATCTTCAATTATTGGAATTCCCAGTGAATTATAATAATCCATATCAGCGACAGATCCGAGAGGGCAATGAAGAATGATAGCATCTACATTATTTTTCATTATGGATTCAATTTCCGGTCTACTCATTATTGCAGTATCCGGATCAACATCGGCAAACAAAGGAATGATTCCTTTTTCCCTGAAAACATCAATATAAGCCCCGGGAGAAAGAGGAGATAAAATGACCCGAGACCCGCTTTTCAATTCAAAAACATCAAGAGCTATAGAAATTGTCCTATAATAATCACGAAAAAGGTATCCATCGTTCATATCGAGATAACGGCATAATTCTGTTATTAATTCATCTGATATGACCCCAGGTCCAATTTCATCAGAAATGAGACACGATAATACAGAGTCCATATCAGCCCTGCGGATATAAGGCTTAAATACTGGTAAAAGCATGGGGCTCCATTTTATCGATTATATATCGCCAGATGTTTTAATTCTTCAGGATCAAAAAGACGTCTGATATCCAAAATAATTAAATAACTCTCATCTTTGTGAACGACACCCTGAATATACTCTGCTCCAATACCGGAAATCATCTGTGGAGGGGGTTGAATTGAGCTGGTATCAACGGTTACAACTCTTAATACCTTATCAATAATGATTCCAACCTGCATTCCATCGAGAGTAATAATAACAAATCCACTTAATAATTCATCCTCTTCCTGTAAAACGGCTTTTTTTATATGAAATCTCTTATGCAGATTTATAATGGGAATAATATTTCCACGAAGATTAAAAATACCCTCAACGTAAGATGGAGCATTGGGAATTGACCGAACATCCTGTTTCCCATAAATTTCTTTTATATCCATGATATCAATCCCATATTGTTCTGCTCCAAGCTGGAATGTTACCATTTGTACTCTACTGTCTGCCTCAGCCATCTGTCCCTCCGGATTCTGGAAATCATATATTTCACGTGCTATAAACTGTATTTTAATTGTTAAATTGATATTCTTCAATGATTCTTCAAAAAAATGGAATGCAATAGATACTATTCTTAAGATTACCATTAAATTTTCAGGAAAATTGAAATGTATTAAATTCTAAAAACGATATCCGCCCATCAGAGTAAGAGAAGGGGCCACTGCTGAAGCTTCCCCATATTCACCGAAGAAAATTATTATAGGCAGTTCAAGTCTAGCTTCAAATCCTTTACCAAATGAATACCCCAGCCCTAAATTCAAAACAGTTCCACCCGTTAAACCTTCAATACTTTGCATTGAGCCCGAGTCTCCATAGGGTTCTCCCAGAGAAGAGTCTGTTGGGCTTTTCTCTTCCCAATAGACAGATACTGCTGAAACACCAATCCCTAGGATATAAAAAATTGTTGGGGATTCCATTTGGTATCCGAATAGAACATTCGCCATTGCCCCGATAATAAAAAGTTCAGTAGTTTCTAAATAATCGTTAAAACCATTATTGGATTCTTCAGTAGATTTGCTATAAAAAAACTCTAATCCTGCCTCAAGAGGATTTCTTTTTAATCCCAGCGGGAGAAAACTGGCTTTAACTCCTACAGCCAGACCGAGATTAATATCAGTACCTGCGCCAGCATGTATTCCCGGATGAAAACGATTAATGCCATCGGCAGATGTCAGTACCGCAGGAACAAAACATAAAACTAAGAATATGGGAAGATATATTTTCATATCAGCCTCCTCAGTAAATTTGCCACTACAATAAAAAGTCTAAAATATAAAACCGTAATTGCAAGGAGTTGGACTCTAAATACTTACAAAATCAAACATAAAAGAATAGGAAGTTGCGACTTCGTCGCACCTATGTATGTTCCGGAAAATTGTTTATGCAATGGAATTAATCAAAAAAAGCC
>JAEINM010000009.1 GCA_016342385.1 Spirochaetaceae bacterium
AAAATGAACTTCACAATTCCAATCCCGGAACAACTAGGGGGGAAAGGCTCTATAGGACACAGGGTATCACAGGCATAAGAGGAGAGGCGGAAGCCGGGTTTCCCTCTGTCATACACATAGGGCTGCCATACCTGAGAAAATCCCGCGGTGATTGGAATACCAGACTGATTAATACACTATTACACCTAATGACGATTGTAGAGGACAGCAATGTTCTGGGCCGGCACAATCGCCAGATTCTGAATACAATTCAGAGACAGATAAAAGAGGTCTTGAATAAGGGCGGTTCAAGCGATGACAGAGGGATGGAAATACTCAATCAGATTGATCTGAATTTTATAGAACAGAACATTAGTCCCGGTGGATCGGCAGACCTGCTGGCCGTAACGATTTTTCTTTACAACATCGAGGTTTTTATACAAAAAAGACCTCTCTAATGTCTACTTAGTTGACCAACTTAGTGTTATTTATTATTATATGATTATGAAAACACTAAACAGACCCTTTAGAGTCAGTGAAGCCGCTGTCCGGGGAGTAGCAATTCAGGTATTTCTATTGTCTCTTACTGCTATTATTACTAAGAGTCAAATTCCCGTAATCATATTGATAATTGATTTTGCTGTACGGGTGATCCTGATACCCCGTTTCAGCCTTCTGGCCCTTGTTTCAAGAAAGTGGATAGCACCCCTGGCGGGATTCAGACGGAGACAGATTGTTTTTAAACCGAAAAGATTTGCCGCGGCAATAGGTCTGACTATGTCTATAGCTGCTCTATTGCTCAGTATAAATAATCTCCCTCTATTTTATACTATCACTCTTTCTACTCTTGCCCTTTTTTCCTCACTTGAAGCATTTTTCAAGTTCTGCGCCGGATGCAAAATATTCGGTCTTCTGATGCTCTTAGGATTGGTAAAGGAAGATGAATGTCCCGATTGTGTCTATACGAATGGTGGAGGAATCTAAATTTCAGTTTCCCCGCCTATTACTTCTTGATTTTCCCACTTCTATACATCAGAATAAGGGACTTATGTTCCAGCCATTTTAGACTCTTAAGGAGGAGAAAAAAATTTCCACCTCTTTTAGTACTGAATAAACGGCACTGGAGCTGTATCGAAGTAAAGGTGAAGTAATGTCGGGAATATCGGGTAGCGGATGTGAAATACTCCGCCCAGTCAATGAAAGAAAGAAATTAGCTGAAATTGAAAGAAATCTTATTACAATATACAGAAAACCAATTTGGTCCAAATTCACAAAAGCATTGAAAGAATTCAAGCTGGTTAATCCCGGAGACAAAGTCGCCGTGGCTATATCCGGTGGAAAGGACAGCTTATTACTGGCAAAACTCTTCCAGCAGCTGAGAAAATACTCCGATGACACTTTTGAACTGGAATTCATCTCCATGGATCCCGGATTTCACAAGAGCAACAGAGTCCTTCTGGAAGAACACTGCGACTACCTGAATATCCCCGTTAAAATATTTGATAAAAACCTCTTTAATGTTGTCGATGAAATTGCCAATGATTATCCCTGTTACCTCTGTGCCCGTATGAGACGAGGAGCTCTCTACGGAGCTGCTGAGAGTCTGGGATGCAATAAGCTGGCTTTGGGACATCATTTTGATGATGTTATTGAAACAATAATGATGAATGTGCTCTGTGCAGGAAAATATCAGACAATGATGCCGAAACTGAAAGCGAAGAACTTTGCCCATATGGAACTGATAAGACCTCTTTATGAAATCAGGGAAGAAGATATTAAGACTTTTGCTGTGGAAAGTGGTCTCTCTCCTATGAACTGCGGTTGCGTAGTCGCCGCAAAAAAGACTTCCAGTAAAAGACGGGAAGTAAAAGAACTGATAAAAACTTTGGGAACTAGTTTCAAGGACGTGGAAAAGAGTATTTATATGTCCTCTCACAACATCTACCAGGATGCTGTCATCGGCTGGCGGAACGGAGATGAAAAGTTCTCATTTCTAGATGAATACGAGAGTTAAAGGAAATGTATTCCTCATGTATTAATTCGGCTTCAAAAATTGCTTTAACACAATCATATTAGTCATTAATAACTCCTCTTCTTATTCGTTATATAAATAATGAATTTCAGAAGCTATTTGACAATCAGAAGACCAAAACAGTAATAAATAATTCTAACCATTTTTCAATTTGATATATTGAATAAACTGGTATATTCTCTACTTCATATATGAATACAATAAAAAAACTACTCACCCCTTACAGAGGCAGAATGAGTTCCATCATTCCAATTATTATGGGATCAGGATACGCTGTTGGACCACTTGTCATGGGATCTCTACTCGACCGATCGGGATTTCAGTTCGGCTGGATTACAGCCGCTTCTGTTGTCCTTTTTTCTACCATAGCTATGAAAATGATAGATATATCACAGACACGGAATAAACAGAAAAGAATACTCAATTCTCAAAATATTCAAACCCGTCAATAATATCGAGATACACTCCATCAAAACCCGCTTTTAAAATCAGATCGAGATAGGAGTTCTCACTTCCCAGTATCAACTCCTGCCAGGTGGGTTCCCAGTACCGGACTTTATAATTCCCTCTCCAATGGGGATTCTCCTTTTCAATCCACACCGGGAGATTATTATCCCATTCATTCTGCCAGTAGTAACGATAATCCTCAGCCTCTCCAATACTCATGTAGGCGATCACCAGCCGGCGCCCTCCATTATCCTTCCTTTTCAGTGATTCTATATCTTCAGATGAGAGTAACTCTCCATCGTTATCAAAGAGATCAATTATCAGAAGATCAAAATTCGTTGAAGAAAGTGCTGAAATCATCTGTTTTCTCACGGGGAGTTTTTCAGGATTTATAAGATAGAGAAAGTTGGACGCTTGCGAAAGAGAGTCCATATCCCGTTCATTTTCATTATAGGGTACGGCGGGATAATGAGGGATGTTATCCAGTCCGCGGCTATCGGCACTGAAGGAAATAAATCCCCTTTTCCGGTTCTCTTCATAGGACCGTTTCATCTTTGACACTGTGCTGCAATAATCAATAGTAAGAACTTCAATTCCCAGTTTTTCCGCCAGATCTAGAAATCCCAGCATATACTCATTGGCATTATCCGGGGTGAGAATATCATCTCCCGTATAACCATAAAAAAGATCTTCCCTCCCTACCCCGTCAATTGCATTGATATATGAATGAACCGGTTCGCCATCAGCATAACCTTCATAGGTAAACAGCTCCTGGCCATTTTGAGGGATAATGAGAAAGTTCTCATTTACCGCCTTCCCGTATGAACTGATTTTTTCAACAAAGCTTCTCATTTCATAACGATAATCTATATTATCTTCAGATTCATCTGCTTCTGATGATAAACTGGTGGTAACCATAAGGGCTCCATAAATTATCAATAGAACAAAATACTTCCCCTTAACAATCACAACTCTACCTCCGTATTTCTACTGATAATTCCTATAAATAACGTAAAGACTATTAAAATAGAAGAGACCAGAACAAGGGCCATTCCGATGCCGTAAAAATCAGCAGCGATTCCGAAAACAAGAGCGATGATAGCCGTAAGAACCGTTTTCATCAGCGATTGAACAGACAAAACAGAGGTGAGTATGGAGTTGTCAACATTATGGGAAATATATCCTGTCAATATAGGTTTCCTAAGATTTTCAACTAGATATATAATGATAAAAAATAGAACAGCACCAATGGGGATATTTAAAAGATACAATAATCCGCTAAATACACCGGCGGATAATCCTCCAAGTAGAGTTAAAGCGGGTATATTTTTCGTTCTGCTCTCAGCGAGTTTCCCTGCATATATAGAGGCACGTGAAGTCATGAGAAAAATACAGAAATAGACGAATCCTATAAAAATAGAGGATCTCTTCTCCTCACTATATGATGTAAGAAAAGGGAGTAGTATCACCAGGGAGAAAATCATCGGTTGAATATAATCTTTCATGGCCTTTAAATAGGCCGTGTGAAGAGCGGAAATATTGAGAAGATTCAATACATGACGACTTTTCAAGGTGCTGACAGAGTCGGAGAGAACTGCTTTCAACTGATGCCTCTTTTTCAATTTCTTCTTTCTTGAATCCTTATCAAGGAAAGAGGGATATGACAGAACAAGAACAAAATTAAAAACATAGGGAATCGTGGAAAAGAGGAAAATACCCTTATAATTTCCCGAATAAAAGACAATTAGTCCGGCAGCAATTGAAGAAAGAGCCAGACCTTTCTGAGACCAGGACCGGGTGTGTCCATAATATTCTATCATCTGGTCTTTACCGGGTCCGCGTTTCAGGTAATCGGCGATCATCCCCTTATGCGTTCCCGATCTAAAAGCCTCTCCGACTCCAAATAGAAAGAAACCTACCGTAAAAAGGGGGAAATCATCAAAAAAGTAGAAAATGAGAAATGAAAGTATATAAGCCAAAAAAGATGATGCCAGAGTTTTCTTTCGCCCCAGAACATCTGCGGCTATTCCAGAGGGTATCTCCAGTAAATTGGCAGAAACTTCCCTTATAGCATACAGAATACCAATGTTAGTGAATGAAAACTCTTTTTCAATGAGATAAAGAACAAGAAAGGCTTCGAAAAATCGTAGATTTCGCAAAAAACCGTAAGCACAAAACTTGTAATACTGCCTATCCTTTATAATGCTATCCATTAATTACCTGCATCTATATATTGAAGGGTTTCCGGTGAGATTATTTCCTCTTGTGACTTTTCCATAATATCTCCTAATGAACCTTCACATTATAGAGGCTAATCCAGTAAAAATGAAGCCAGTTTCTCATGGATGGCCCCCCGGGGAGTAAGTCTGCTTGTATAGAGATGATATTGGTCAACTGTGAATGGAGGGGATTTAAATCTATGATGTCTGTTTAGATATACTGCAACAGACCGGGAAGATTCCCCTTTAATTCTGCCGAGGGTAATGTGAGGGGTGAATTTTCTCTTTTCCCTCATGATACCGCATTGCACAAGAGCTTTATTAATTTTTCCATATAGTTTTTTTAATTCCGGAGACTCCGTTACACCCGCCCAGAGAACTTTAGGTTCTCCTCTCGGGGGAAAATAACCAGTCCCCTGTATTTGAAGAGAGAAAGAGTCTGCCTCAAGCTCTGATAATATACGGCACAGATCTTCAAGCAGCAGACCGTCTGCCTCTCCGATAAAACGCAGAGTCAGGTGACTCTGCTCATCAGAAACCCATTTAACATGTTCCAGACCGGTACAGATAGTGAGAATTTGTCTGCGGACATTTTCCGGGAGATCAATAGCGATAAACAGTCGGTACATCATAATTAATAGTAGTTTCAACCTCGGGAGACTGTCCAGAGAATTTGAAATAAGAATAGGGGAGACCTATAATATAAATTGTATTCAGGTTCTATCAAACAGGTATGAGGATAATGGACAAATATATAAAAAAAATCATGATAATAGATGATTGTGAAGAGATCAGAGATCTGGTACAAAAGTATCTTGAAAGTAGCAACTGTCAGTTCTTTCTTTTATCAGATGGACAGTTCGCTCATAAAATATTCCTTGATAACAAAGTTGATCTGTTAATATGTGATATGATAATGCCTTATTGTGACGGAATTGAAGTGATCCAAAAAATTAAAATGAATGATCCCGAAGCAAAAATAATCGGAATATCCGGTGGTGGAAATAGCGATTACCTCACCCTGGCTCAGGATTTCGGTGCAGATTCCATACTCTATAAACCCTTTACCCAAACGGAACTTCTGAAAAAAATTGATTCCATAGGATTTTCATTCCATTCCCCTTAAGTCAGAAAAAAATAGCGGATCAGCCCGGATCTGTCAGTCTCTCCATCTCTTCGAGTAATTGAAGAGCCTGATCCCTATTTGAACCGCAGATATCAATGGTAGCTCTCAATTCACGGCAGACTTTTGGATAATCATCACAGTGATAGATGGAGCAGGTATAATCGTCCTGTAAATTGATACACCTTATTCCGGCTTTTTTTCCTTCAGCCATCCCCGGAATGGGAGATGAGATAGAAATTGCTATGCAGCAGGCCCCGCAGCCCATGCGGCATTTCACGGAACTCTCCTCCATTCACCATAAAACTGCTGGAAATATATTTCCATACACTGATGCCTCTGATCATCCATTTTATTTCCGGTGTCTCTATTCATTCGGTGGGTTCCCTGAAATTCCGATTTTACATAATCCACTGTCTTTTGCTCTTCATTGAATATCATTCAGATTATTTGTTTCTATAACTTTCATATCGGGCAATCCATTGCTCCACAGTTATTTTTGATGATAATTCTCCTATAAGATCATAAGGGATATCTTTCAGATGTTTTAATCGGATACAGCTCTTTCCCATATCCAGTTTATACCTGCACCTCTTTGCATATTCCTTTTTAAACCAGTCCAGCAGTTTTTCGTCAGAATAAATTCCCATATGATATAGACCGATAAAGTGCCTCTGTGACGCCAGGCTTATGAAGGGCAGAGGTTCATCGGGTTTACAGTGATAACCTGGAGGATACAGAGAATGGGGAACAGAGAAAGCCAACATACCGTAACTGATGGTTTCTTCGAAGCCACAAGGTATATTTTCCCTAATCACTTTTCTGATTTTCAGAATAGCCTCTTTACGGTCTTCCGGAAGCTCATCAATATATTCCTGGGGAGAATTTGCTGAACTTTGCACTATCTCTTCTCTCCAATGACCAGCAGAGAGTCATTATCTTCAAATTCTTTATAATCAATTGTTTCGCGTATTGTATATTTTGTTCCTATAAGGTCCAGTAGATCTTCTCTATCATGATAATAAAATTGCATATCCTCAATATCCGTTTCACTTCCACCGACCCAGAAAGAATGAATAATGACTCCTTTTTCAGTGAGAATTTTATATTGATTATCCAGTGCCGTTCTCAGCTTCTTCAGAGGTATATGCTGATATACTTTGCAGGAAAATACGGCATCAAACTGTCTCTCTGTATTTAGACTGATACCATCTAATATCATCAGATCAGCTCCGGGAAATCTCTTTCTGGCTCTTACGATGAATTCGGAAGAATAATCACTTCCCGTCATCTGATAGATTTCTGAGAGCCAGGCAAAATCATTTCCCGGTCCCATTCCCAATTCCAGAAGGCTTTTACCTGCAGGTAGATATTTTAAAAATAGCTTTTTATAGCTTGAAAGATCATAGCCTTTACTCATCTCAAAATACCGGTCAACACCATCGGGTGTATTATAAATATCCATTCACCGACTCCCTCTGCTACCAGTTACTGTCAGCCAGTTGAAAATGATCAAATACTGCGGTAAAAGAACTGTCCGAAGGACTGCAGGAATACACACCGGCAGAAACCCGTCGGAATGTCTCATGAAGATGAGTGATTCTCAACTGATGCCACTTTTTCCCGTTTTTGGAAAACTCCAGAAGAAAATCATGACCCTTGTTCTGAATTCTGTACCACATTTCATTTATTTTAGAATGTACATCTATAGAAGCCCAATCTGAATATCCCCAATTTGTTACTACCGATCCCAGTCTGGAATGTTTATCCGATTCGTATTCAGTTGATATTTTAATCCAGTTCTCACTATTCAAACGAACAATCAGTCCGCATTGATCATATTGCTTCTTTGGTTCAAATTCCGTCCTGACCGTCATGGAAAAATCTTTCTGTACTTTAGTCAGCAGACAATGGCCGTTATCCCTTTTGAATCCATAATGAGTCGTCTGCCAGAAATCCGTATGGGGGAATGAGCGGACTTTCAGACGGTTTTTTTCAATTGTGAATTCTGGTTCATTGAACCAATGGAAGTTTTCATCGATTTTATTTTTATAAATCAATATTCCACCTCTTATTATTTCAGATTTGAATCTGACAGGATGATACCCATAATGATTTCCAGTATATATCATTTTGTGGGGCAATAGTAAAAACCATAAATGTCATAAGCTACTCCAGGATTTCCTGAACACGCCCGACCTGGCCATCGGCAAGTCTGACTTTTATTCCATGGGGATGAAAAGAGGAATTGGTCAATATATCCTGTACTATCCCCTCTGTTAGATTTCCGCTTCTCTGATCCTGTTTCAGAACGATATTCACTTTCAGTCCCTTTTTGATATCTGCCCTATTCTGTCCGTTCATTATTAATTCCTTTTCCTATCCGATCAAAGCTATTTGCCTTAATAGCTTTTTTAAAGTTAGTGTCCTTTATTCAGTATAGTATAAAAGGGCCACAATGTTGATACACTATTTTTCTTATGGACTGCAAAATTACATACTTTTTTTCAGGAGAATTTCACTCTTGAATGATCATTTTAAAAGCTATAGAATTAATTTTACAAAATCAAACCGGGAACGCTAGGTTAAACTTGGAAAGTAGTGGGCAAAAAACAATTGAGTCTCTCAAAATTATAAATGACTTCCCTTTTTATTCCGCAAAGTACTATGGTGATTATAAGTTAAAAGAATTCATGAACGGGGCTATAAAATCACCAGACCATGTCATTCCATTTTTTGAACAGTTTTTTTCCCAGTTGGGTTTTCCCACAAAATTAAAATTATCCGATCTTCCTGAAAGACAGAACGGATGCAGTGCATTCTTCTGCAGGACAGCTGAGGGAACAGTTCTAATTGGAAAGAATTTAGACTGGAAAAAAGATCCTCTCCTGCTACTGAAAACGGCTCCTCCCGAAGGTTACAAATCACTATCAATGGTTAATCTGAACTTCTGCGATCTATTTCAGCTTGGCTCTTTTAACCATAAATTGCTCTTAGCGCCTTATGTTCCCATGGACGGGATAAATGAGAGTGGACTGGTTGTAACCATGCTCTCTGTTCATAAAGGTTCCGAATATTCCTTTTCACCGGATAAAACATCTGTAGGAGATTACAATATTATCAGAATAATTCTCGATTCCTGCAAAAATGTCGATGAAGCGCTAACTGTTTTTAAGAATTACAATATTATGCAGACTGGTCCCCTGCCCCTGCATTATCTTATAGCCGACAGAGAAAAGTCCTCCATTGTCGAATTTTCAAAAGGAGAAATGCATCTGCTGGAAAGCTCTCAAATGAACTACCTGACCAACTTTAATAAACTGAATAATCCCGACTTTGAAAATCAGAGAAATTTCTGTGAAAGATATAGTGTATTAGAAGAAAAACTGGAAAATTGCAGGGGTATATTGGAAGTCTCCGAAGCAAAGAAACTATTACATAAGGTTTCAGTCTACCAGCCTGAATTTGAATTACCCAGTACAATCTGGTCCATACTCTACAATCCTGAAGAACTGGAAATGAAAATCAGAATCGGAAAAGAACCCGGATTTTACACAACATTTCTAAAGAGAGAGTAGTATGAATGATTTACAGGTACTGGGCATAAGCGGTGAATACACATTGGAGAGTCTAAAAAAAGCCTTCCGACTCAAATCAAAACAACTTCACCCCGATAAAAATACAGATAGCCTGAGCAGTCATCTTGCTATGATCCGGGTTAATCAGGCCTATGCCAATCTATCTAAAATGCTAAATGAAAAAAAGGAAGAGCCTGAACTCAACCGGAAAGATAATGCCTATAGCATTTACAAAGCTGGGATAGACAAGTTTCAGAACATACATCCATCAAAATGGAAGAGTTACAGTAAGGGTGGTTTATTTAATGCCGGGTCAATAGAAACAAATCGGGAAGCACCAAAAATAATTCAGACACTAATGGATAATATGGCTGAAGCCTATTATAAATTTTCTATAATTGTTAATGAATATCCTCAGAGCTGCTGGTATACAGATTCCAAAGCCAAGTTAAAAGACATTGAAAAAATGACTGTCCGGTACGTTAAAATTATGAATTCCTACAAATCGGAAGAAAAATCAGAAAAGCTGAAAGGTCAGTAGGCATTGCTGACATCTTCTACATTAATGTACAACAGAAACAACTCTATTGTCATCAATGTAAACATTTGATGCTAAATCCTTAAAAAGAGGAAGAAGATTTTCCCCTTAACTCTTTTAATTATATACAATTAAAAAGATTCTTCTCATATATTTTTTTTGGCATATTTATTGCATATACATCTATATGAAAAAAATTGAAAATGCCCATGTAATACCATATTATGATCGTAAAGGTGAAATTGACGCTCTACAGCCTCTGGAAGAGTGTTCTGTAGTAACCAGTATAGGAAATCTGATACCTATTTATCAGGTGGATGACCATGGCCGTAAAAAGCTAAGTCCTGTTAAGTACCATAAAAACGGGAATATCAGATCAATTTCTCTGCAGACTCCCATAAAAGTGTCCACTTCCATTGGACCGATAGAAGGGGAACTTATAACTTTTTATGCTGATGGATCCCTCTGTCGAATATTCCCCCTCAATGGTAAGCTCTCAGGCTATTGGAGTGAAACCAATGAATACAAACTGGCAGATATTCTCTCTGTAAATACATCTGTGGGATTGCTTGAGGTTAAAGCGATTAATATCCAGTTTTACCATACAGGGGAACTGAAAAGTATAACTCTATGGCCCGGAGAGCGACCGGTTATCCGAATGGATAAGGATGACTGGATAATCAGAAAAGGGATTTCATTCTACAGGAATGGCAAGCTTCAGTCTTGTGAACCGGCTTTACCGATCCATTTAGAAACCAAAATTGGTGTAGTGGAAGCTTATGATCCCGATCCCAATGGCATAGATGGAAACAAGAACTCATTAGTCTTCTCAGAGACTGGAAAAGTGATCAACCTGTCAACTTCCGGTTCAAAGATCAAAGTCTGTGATGAATGGGGCACGAAATACTCTTTTGAACCGGGAATTATAAGAAGTCACTGTTCTGATGATAGATTTGCAGTAGAACCCCTAAAAATCAGATTGGAGGAAGAGCTTGTCATCTTCCAGAAAGGACTTAGAGCTACGGGAAAAGTTCACCTGAAAAGTCATTTTACAACTGAGGAATTCCATAGCGGATTAAACCTTCAGGGAGAGATACTTCACTGTTAGCCCGGTAGGGGAGTATTGAGGTTTTTAAAACTCAATCAGCTCAGTTTTCTTTTCCAGAAATGCATTTTCGGAGTCGTATCTTCAAACCTGAATTTCCTGTAGAGGCTCTTGGCAATGCCATTATCTTCCCTCACTTCCAGAGTGATTTGTGAACAGAGCAGCTCACGCCCTTTCTGCACAATATATTCTGTCAGTTCACGTCCCAGTCCTTTGCCCCTGTATTCCCCGACTATACAGAGGTCGTGAATATTCAGCAGATTAGCCGTATTGAAGGTGGAAAAAGATTTAAAGCAAACTGATCCTCCGGCAATTTTTCCTCCCCTATAGATGAGAAAAGCCATAACATTGGAATGAACGATAAACTGAGTGATCAATCGGGCTTTTTCCGATTCCCTGTAGGGAATCCCATCACCCATTCCACCTGTTTTGTATGATTCAAGAACAAACAACAAATCAGAAATATGATCAAAATTCCTGAAATCCACTTCAATAATTGTTGTGTCTGCCTCAGTCATTTTATACTCCCTGTCTTTTTAAATTTCCCAATATCAATTTTATATTTATCTAACCTAAGACCAAACTGTCTGTATGTGATCCCCAGATTAAAAGCAGCCTCTTTTATATACCCCCCGGTCCTCTTAAGTTCCTCAACAACCAGTTCATATTCAAGTATATCGAGCTGCTTCTGGAGACTGCCGGTCTCCCCGTCGGTAATTTTACTGATAGTCTGCAAAGAGGGCGGTAAATGGTAACCGTGAATGACTTCATCATCGGCAAGGATTACAGCCCTTTCGATGCAGTTCTCCAGTTCCCTGACATTGCCAGGCCAATGATAAGACATAAGCATATCAATGGCCGGCGTTGATATCCTGTTGACTCTATTACTGGCTTGAGAAGAATACTTATTAATAAACATATCCACCAGGAGCGGAATATCTGTTTTTCTTTTTCTCAAGGGAGGTACTATTATGGGGAAAACATTGAGACGGTAGTAGAGATCAAGACGAAAACTCCCCTCTTCAACCAGAGTTAAAAGATCCCTATTTGTAGCTGCTATAACCCTGACATCAATTTTTACCGTCTCATTGGTTCCCACTTTTTCTATTTCTCTTTCCTGAAGAACCCTTAAGAGTTTTGACTGAGCCGTTAGACTGAGCTCCCCTATTTCATCGAGAAATATGGTCCCCTTATGAGCTAACTGGAATTTCCCTGTCTTCTCGGCAACAGCACCGGTGAAAGCTCCTTTCCCATGACCGAAAAGCTCAGTCTCCAAGAGGGATTCGGGCAAAGCGGCGCAGTTAAAAGGGACAAAAGGACCGGTGGAGCGGATTCCGGAAAAATGGATAGCCTGAGCGACAAGTTCCTTTCCCGATCCGCTTTCTCCTGTTACGAGTACAGTCGAATTTGTATGGGCAATCTTTCCTATCAGCTCAAACATACTCCGCATTATACTCGAATTACCCACTATGTTAGCCGGTTGATATTTTCTAATCAGTGTGGCATGAAGTCGTTCATTTTCTTCCACAAGAGATAATTGTTCCTCATGTATCGCCTGATGGAGGCGGACAGCCCTGGAAATCATGGTGCTTATAATCGTGAGGATCTTTATATCATCCTTTATTAAAATACTTTCATCATAAGCCTTGGCAATACTGAGAGACCCAATGACTTCATTGGTCGTTTTTACCGGGACACAGAGGAAAGCCGTTTTCCTATCATCACTGCCACTACCCGTTCTATTGAGAAACCTCTTATCATCATCAATATTTTCTATAATGATAGGTTCTCCGGACTCGACAACTGCACCGGTTATGCCTTCTCCAAGCTGGTAGATTCCCCGGGCTTTCTCCTCATCAGTTATACCGAAAGAGCTGGAGACTATTATCTCAGAAGTTTTTCTGTTGAGAATAGAAACCATTCCTCTCTCTATCGTTAGATCTTTTCCCAGGGTCTCCATCAGAACCGGAAGAAGTTCCTTCAGGTCACCTCCCGGTGTTATAGCAGAAGAAATTTTTAGAAATAAAGACAGGTGTTTACATTTATCGCACGAACTCATTAATCATCTCCGATTTTCCTTTATAGATTTCAAGGACTTCTCCTGTTGTGAGAAAATCTTTTTTCTCCATTGCTTTTTTTCTGAAATCTTTCATCAGGTGGTCAAGGTTCCCACCAGGATTTTCAATGCCGGCATTTTTGAGAACACTGATGACATTTGAACGCCCCGAATGAGACCCAACCACGAGAGAAGCCTTTTTAAGTCCTTTATCCTCGGGGCTGAATGGCTGATAGGCCAGGGGATTTTTTCTTATCCCGTGGCAGTGAACACCCGATTCATGTGTAAAGACCAAATCTCCAATTATTGGCTTATCAACAGCAATAGGTCTTTTTGCATAACGAGAAACAAGAGAACTCAGAGGTTTGATTTTTTCTAAAGACAGAGAGGTCTCAAATCCCTGGTATAAATCCAGAATAAACACCAGCTCCTCTAGGGAAGCATTCCCTGCCCTCTCTCCAATACCATTAACTGTAACATTAACAGAATCAGCCCCGGCTTCCAGGGCTGTTAGAGAGTTGGCACTAGCCAGTCCGAGATCATTATGTCCATGAAAGTCAATCTTTCCTGAAAATCGGCTCCGGAATTTACTAATCAGTTCTTTGACATTTACCGGGAAAGTATCTCCCACAGTATCTGAAAACCTGATTCTATATAAATGATACTCCTGAGCAATAGCGCAGGCTTCTTCCAGACGGGTACTGCTTGATCTGAAACTATCCTGGAATCCCAATGATACATGGTGAAAATGATCACAGGCGAACCTCAAAAGACGATGCAGATTAAACAGAGCATTTTTCCATGATCCCATCTGGGACTCCAGATGAAAATCCGATACGGGCATGGTTATATGGATTAGTTCTGAACCCGTTTTATACGCTGCTACTACATCTTCATCTCTCAACCTCGCCCATGATGAGATCCGGCAGGATGAGCTTTCACGGTTCAGCCAGGAAATAAACTCCCCGGTTTTTCTCCCCATGACGGGAATCCCCGCTTCTATCTCATCGACTCCCAGTTCCATGAGTTTCAGGGCAATCTCTCTTTTTTCCTCCACAGTAAAAGAGAGTCCCGGAGCCTGTTCGCCATCGCGCAAAGTAGTATCAATTATTTCTTTATTCATAATCATCTCTCCGACTCTATATATGCAAAATCAGTGCCAAATGATGATTTCCACTTTCAATAGCCATAGACAGCTATATTATTCATCTCCTTAGAGAAAAACATACAATATCGTAAGCACCTAACTCATAAACTACAAAATAGTATGATCAGGTTATCGTATATTCCCCATTGACTTCTCCATCTTCCATCGAATCGAGAATGGCATCGATGTCATCTTCACCATTTATCCCTCCATACCAGGTGTTTTCCGGATAGACCACCATCGCCGGTCCTCTGTCACAGACTTTCAGGCAACTGGTCGTAGAGATCATAACATCTGTCATACCCCTGTCTGTCAATTCCTCCTGCAAGTATTGAACTAGTGCACTCCCCCCTTTTTTATTGCAGATTCCCTGAGGTTCTCCATTGGCTCTGAAGCTGGCACATAAAAACATATGTTTTCCCGGTTTTTCCATTTTTGACTCCTTTTTATATAAAATATTTCTATGAGATAAAGCATGTTGTTTAGACAAGGCATGTTGTTGAGACAAGGCATGCCTTGTCTCTATCAGTCATCCGCATCCACCACCGCTACCCTTGCAGGCGGTTCCGCAGGCCTGGCTGCGGCAACTCATAGATGCAAGAGAATTCCCGCTAAATAATTTTGATGCCGCATCTTCGAGAAGACCTTCAACCTGATAGACCTTCAATCCTTTATTTTCCAGAATCTTCTTAGGTTTCACTCCAATCCCATTCACAAGAACAGCTTTGCAATCGGAGAAGCTGTCGGCCAGATTCTCCCATCGCCTATCCCCGGTTCCAGTTGTAGGAGTCTTCCGTCTCTCTTTTAACTGAACCTGACCGTTATCATCTAATGTGTAGATCGCCAGATCTGCGGCTTCTCCCAGATGCTGGTTGATTAGAAATCCCTCGCGGGAAGCTATGGCGATAAAAGGCCGTATTTCGCCGGGATTCATTGATTTGGATCCCGCTTCCTTAAGTGTCGCCAGCCAGGCTGCCGGGTCTTTGTCTCCGATCATTCCCGCCGCATCGGCTCGGCATCTCTGACAATGCTTCATCTGAGGGATAAACTTCCCCGCATTCTCTCGAATCTTCCACATCATCTGATGGTCAGGTTCGGTCAAATCACCAAAGGCAGCCCCTTCGACAGGAATCATGGGAATACAGTTGAATATGTCTGCACCCCGCTTTTTCATCTCTTCTGCTATCTCCGCAATATGATGATCATTGATTCCCGGAATGACAATCGTATTGATTTTTACCGTTATACCGTGGTCCTTAAGCGAAGCTATCGCCGCCAGCTGATTCTCCAGTAGAAGTGTTGCCGCTTCTTCTCCCCGAAATGTCCGTTTTCCCAACCGTATCCAGCTGTATATCTTTGCTCCGATTTCCGCTTTCACTGCGTTGACTGTTATTGTCACATGACTCACTCCAATTTTAGCCAGTTCATTCACCGACGATAGAACATTGAGACCATTGGAGGAAACACAAAGCAGAACTTCGGGATGTTTCTCTCTCAGAAGAGCCATAGTCTTTAAAGTGGGTTCGGGATCGGCAAAGGGGTCACCGGGACCGGCGATTCCAGCCACTGAGATGGGACATTTCTTTGTCATTTCATCAAAAAACCATTCTGCCTGCCCCGGAGAGAGTATGGAGCTTGTAACACCAGGTCTCGATTCATTGACACAATCGTAATTCCGGTTACAGAAGTTGCATTGCACATTACATTTGGGGGCTACCGGCAGGTGAACTCTTCCATAAGATTTTGACGCTTCCTTGTTGAAGCAGGGATGTTTTGTCGTATCAAGCATAATTGACTCCTCTATAAATATGAATATCCGATTGTGGATTCATCCTGTTTCCGCGTTAATAATGTATTGACGATATTGTCAAGAAGGTTGAGAGCGCCCCCGTATCCCACATGGAGAAATCGAGGGCCGCCCACCCGGTCGTGAACAGGAAAACCGCAACGGACAAGTGGAATATTTTTCTTTCTCGCCAGGGGATACCCCTTGCTGTTTCCTATCATAAAATCAATTTCACGATCTTCCATTAGTTTTTCAAGAGACTTAAAATCGACATCATCTTCTATAATTTCTGGTTCAATATTTTCAAGACAGTTGCTGATATACTCTTTAAAATTGTTAAACGGAGAACCACTGGCACAGATGAGCGGATTGATGCCGACTTCATCTAGAAAGGAACAGATGGCTGCTACGAAATCAGCATCTCCATAGACAACTGCTTTTTTACCGAAAGTATACTTATGACAATCGGCATAAGCATCTATGAGTCTTGCTCTTTCCCGGTTGTAAAATTCGGGAATATCTTTCCCGCTTTTCTCTCCCAGAAGATCGAGAAATTCATCAGTACCACGAACTCCCACGGGTGGCATCAGTGAATAGTGCCTGACCTGATGACTCTGTTCCAGGTAAGCTCCAGCCGATATCTCATTCCTTAAAAATGGACTAAAACTGATAGAGTATTCAGCCAGGTGAGCAGCACTTATCTTCTTTAAGGGAGTTCCTCCCGGTGCAATAGGTAGATATTCACCCCAGATCTCTCCATCGAGTGTACTCGAGTAATCAGGCAATATCATGGAATCACTGTAAAAAGCATTTACCATAGTTCTTAAATAACGCAAATCGGCCGGTGAAATCATAGAGGGAAATAGATTAACCTTCTGTATTCCTTCATCAGTTTTGGACTTTCCTTCTACGACACTTTTTACCGCAGCATAAAATCCATCGAGGTGAGCACCTGTATAAGAGGGCATTTTTATAGGTATCAATTCAGCAGAACTCTCTTTGGCACACTCCCTGCAATAGGATTTGACATCATCACCTATTGTGTCGGACAAACAAGTCGGTGCCACAGCGATTAATTCCGGTTTATATTTTATATTGACATTCCCGATGGCAGCTTCAAGATTGCTTTTTCCACCAAAAATAGCAGTTGACTCATTGAAACTCGATGAGGCAATATCGAGAGGTTCTTTAAAATGGCTGATCATATATCTTCTAATATAAGTGGCACAGCCCTGGGAACCATGCATAATACTCATGGCATTTTCAATTCCCTTAATTGCCATGCTGACCCCGAGAGGACCACAGACTTTGCAGGGGTTTGTCGTTGAAACATAATCCGGTGTATTAATTCTCATGGTTTCTCCTCCTCTTATCATTGCCCCTTTTATCTTTTTGTCGATCAAAAGGGGTCCCCGACGCTTCGCGTCGCCCCCTTTTATCTTTTTGTCGATCAAAAGGGGTCCCCGACGCTTCGCGTCGCCCCCTTTTATCTTTTCTCGGTGCAAATCTCCAGACAGGACTCATTACCGACGAATGTACTTCTTTAAAAAAGTTGATCATCCCCTCGTATCCGGCCAGGGCAGTTTTACGCTCATGATTGTGATCGCAGAATCCGATACCGAGTTTAAATGCGATTGGTCTTTCCTTTACTCCGCCTATAAATAAATCAGCTCCCTTTTCCAGCACGAATTTGGATAACTCAAGCGGATTCGAGTCATCGAGGATGACAGTCCCGGGATCGCACATGTCTTTCAGCTGCTGATAATCCTCTTTGTTTCCCGTCTGAGAACCGGCAATAACAACTGACATCCCAATCAGACGAAGGGCTTTTATAAGTGAAAAGGCCTTAAAAGCCCCACCGACGTAGACTGCGGCTCTTTTCCCCGATAGAACTTTGCGGTAGAACTGAATCTGAGGCATTATTTTCGAGAGTTCTTCACGAACGATCTTCTCCGAATTTATTTTAAGCTCAGGGCTCGATGCAAAAAAATCTGCCACATCATATAAAGCCTGAGACTGGTCTTCTATTCCAAAATAAGAAACACGAATATAGGGAATCCCGTATTTCTCTTTCATATGTTCTGCCAGGTATATTAAAGACCCGGAACACTGAACAACATTTAATGCCGCACCATGGGCTTTACTGATTTTCCCCACACGTCCATCACCAGTGAGCACTGAAACGACCTCAACACCCATACGTTTATAGTAGTCTTCAATCATCCAGGCTTCACCGGCGAGATTAAACTCACCGAGTATATTAATACTGACCGGAGACACACCGCTGATATCTCCTGTACCGACAATTCTGGACAGAGCATCACATGCTGCTTTATAGCCATCTTTTTTTGTTCCTTTAAATCCCTCTGAATGAACGGCAAGGACAGGAACACCACATTCTTCAGTTGCCCGCTTACACACAGAGCTTATATCATCACCGATAATTCCGGTAATGCATGTAGCATAGACAAACACGGCATTGGGTTTATGTTCACTCACTAACTCTCCAATAGCTCTTTCCAGTTTCTTCTCACCGCCGTATATAATGTCTCTTTCCTGTAAATCAGTTGAAAAACTCAAACGATGCAATTCAGGACCGGAACTGAGACTCCCGCGGATATCCCAGGTATAGGAGGCGCAACCGATTGGTCCATGAACAATATGGAGAGCATCGGCCACAGGGTATAAAACAACTCGGGATCCGCAGAAGACACAGGCCCTTTGACTAACTGCACCGGCAAGACTGGATTTTTCACAGGAAATATTGCCCTCTGTTTCTGACTTTATCCAGACCTGATCTCTTCTGTCTTTTAATACTGCAGATCCCATATATGTCTCCTTATTATTTTCTTCCTCCCCTCTCCTTTTGGGAGAGGGGCTGGGGGTGAGGGTTTAATAACAGGCCCCTAAATCCCCTAAAAGGGACTTTACAAGAGCTCTTACTCCCCCTTCAGGCTGGTCGGTAGCAAGATACCTGCTCGCCTATGCGCCCTTAGGGGGCTGGGGGGCTCTTGCGCCCTTGTTGCTACGGCTCCATGGTTCGAAGCGGCGAGTCTCTTAATGTCAAACGCTCAAATGTTCGCGTCCTTTGTTCGCTGCCGTAAACGTGGCTTTAGAACTAACAGTTAGAAATACGCGCTTCGCTTGCATTTGTAACTTTTTCGAAGCTGCGAGTCTCGGTCGATTTTCCTTTCAGAAAACCGCGCTTCGCTTGCATTTGTAACTTTTTCGAAGCTGCGAGTCTCGCTTCTCACATAACCAATTCAAATTTTTCTTCTGGCGCTTCCCGGTCAATTTTATCCATAATCGCGTTTAGCATTTTCTCCAGAATTCTCATGGCTCCCGCATATCCTGTCATAGGAAAATAACTGTGACCGACTCTATCCAGTATGGGAAAACCCATTCTGACAAAGGGAATGTCTTCGTCTCTGGCAATGTATTTCCCGTAGGTATTCCCCATAATCAGGTCCACCGATTCCTCTTTTATCCACTGATGCATCAGGAACATATCCGCCTGAGGACCATTTTTCACTTTGGCTTCCGGAACAGAATCTCCCAGAATTTCATTCATTCTGTCTGTAAAATATTTTCCCGGTGTTCCACTTACGATGTACACAGGTTTCATATCCAATCCCACCAGAAACTCTGTCAGAGGAATCAAAATATCGGGATCGCCATAGAGAGCCACTCTCTTCCCATAGAGGTACTGCTGCATATCGGTAATGATATCGACAACCCGTCCCCGTTCATCGGCTAATGACTCGGGAACGGGACATCCCGTCACTTCACTGACTTTCATAAGAAATCTGTCGGTACTATTTATACCTAGAGGAATATCCATGACTTCAAAAGGAACATCACATTTTTTCTTCAGTTCAATTCCAGCCGATTCCGATGAAAATTTACCAAGGGCAAAAGTAAAACTACTGGATCCTGATCTTTTTAAGTCGGGAATGGAAGTACCACCTTTTGGATAGAACTCATGAAATCCTGTCTGGGGAGCATCCATAACACCTGAAGTATCGGGAAACATCACAAAGGGAACATGCATTTCCGACATCATCCGTTTTATCTCTCTCATGTCTGAGGGCTCTACCCATCCTGGTAGAATATTGACCTGATCAAGAGCAAATTCCTGTTTTTCAGGAAAATACCTGGCAATGGCTGCACACATATTGGCAAAACCGGTTACATGAGATCCCACATAACTGGGAGTACTGGCATTGATGACATGTTTCCCTTCGGGGATTTTCCCATCGGCAATGGCCTTCTGCGTAATCTGGCTCACATCGTCACCAATAGTTTCTGATAAACAGGTCGTATGAACCGCAATGATATCAGGATCATAAATACTGAACATATTGTTAAAAGCCTGGAGCAGATTGCTCTGCCCGCCAAAAACTGAAGCTCCTTCTGTAAAAGAAGATGTTCCGGCCATAACAGGTTCCTTGTAATGTCTGGTCAGAGTTGATCGATGATAGGAACAGCAACCCTGAGACCCATGACTATGAGGCAGACAACCATGCAGACCAAGAGAAGCATACATGGCTCCTATAGGCTGGCAGGTTTTCGCCGGATTTATGGTTAACGCTTTTCTCTCTTTAACTTCTTTAGTCGTATGACGCAATAACATATTATCCTCCTATACTGCCTTTACGTATGATGCATTCATGGCTTTCTGTTTATCCCATGGTGCTTCTATGAAATCCCACATTTTTGTATTGACCATTCTTTCAATGTCCTTGTAGAAATTGATAGCTCCGACAAAACCGGCATATGGCCCTCCATAGTCATAACTGTGAAGCTGCTTCAATGGAATACCCATTTTCTGAACGGCATATTTCTCTTTTATTCCCGCACAGAAAACTGAAGGTTTATACATTTCTATCAACTTCTCCATTTCATAATGACTGAGATCGTCAATTACCAGGGCACCTGAATCCATCTCTTTCATCATCCCCTCGTATTCACTGAACTCCTGCCCTTTTTCCATGAGCTCTGATTTTTTATCCTGAAGCTCCTGGGAAAATCTGGTGGGATCCTTCTCGATATGAAGTTCTTCAATATTTCTACTGTCAGCATCTACTTTAATAGTAGGAATGACTCGTCGACCTTCATAATCATCTCTGTGACCGAATTCATAGCCGGCGGCAAGGCTGATCATACCCAGTTCTTTGAACAGCTCCTGATAG
Organism: Spirochaetaceae bacterium; assembly: GCA_016342385.1. Classification (GTDB taxonomy): domain Bacteria; phylum Spirochaetota; class Spirochaetia; order DSM-2461; family DSM-2461; genus Spirochaeta_F. The sequence continues at coordinate 21,203 of JAEINM010000009.1, forward strand.
TGATGAGCTCTTGAACCACCGACAAATAACATAGCGGTTTTCCCTTCTGTATTGGGTCTGATTTTTTCAACAGCGGCTTTCACTTTGGCCTGTTCTTCGGCAATCACTTCTTCAATTCTTGCTTTTAGTTCATCATCTTCATAATATTCACCCACTCTTCTCAAAGCTTTGGCCGAAGCATCAGCCCCGATAAAATTCACTTTTGTCCAGGGAATACCGAATTTGACTTCCATCATTTCCGCCACATAGTTTATTGACCTGTGACACATAATCAGATTCAGATCCGCCGTATGGGCATTGGCAAAATGATCAATAGATGAATTACCACTGAATGTGGCAACAATTTCTATGCCACATTTTTCAAATAATTCGTCCAATACAAAGGCGTCACCACCTATGTTATATTCACCTAAAAGGTTAATTCTGTATTTGCTGTCGCTTCTGCTGTCGTCTTCACCGATAACATGTTTGAAAATCTGATTATTGGCAATATGATGTCCCGCTGACTGACTGACCCCTTTATATCCTTCACAGGAAAAACCGAATACATTACAGTCTCCGAATTTTGCTTTCATTTCTCTCGCTACGGCGTGAACGTCATCTCCAATCAGCCCTACAGGACAAGTGGAGAACACGGCTATAGCTTTGGGGTGAAACAGATCATAGGCTTCCTGTATAGCGTTCTTAAGAAGCTCTTCTCCCCCGAAAACAATATTTTTATCCTGCATATCTGTAGAGAAGCAGTAAGTCATAAAATTCTCAGCGGTTTCTGTTTCAGGTCTGGTCTGATTACGTCTGGTCAACCATGAATAAAATCCACAACCGATCGGCCCGTGTGTAATATTGATAATATCTCTTGTCGGTCCCAGGACGACTCCTTTACAGCCCGCATATGTACAGCCCCTCTGGGATATAATTCCCGGAACAGTTCTTACGTTTACAGCCAATTCCTGTATGTCTTCAGGATCATTGGCTGTCATCCCTTTCTTTCTTTTTCGATATACTTTGGTGGGATATTTTTCCATCATATAATCGTTTAATTTTTCATAACTCATTTGAATACCACCTTTAATCGAGAGTCACTGTGCCCCGTTCTCCTGTACGCACTCTATAGGAATCCTCTATAGGAAGAATAAAGATTTTCCCATCTCCACTATTCCCGCTCTGGTTTACCTTAATAAGGGTTTTCACTGCCAGATCCACTTTGTCGTCGTGAACGATTAGAGTCACAAGTCTCTTGGGAACCAATTGAGGACTTTCACTCAGTTTAGAGATCGCCTCTTCGTGGCCATCAGCTGCCCCCTGGATAATCCTGAAATCCACAATGCCTTTTCCCCGTCCCAGAACTCTTCCCGTTGCAGTCAGAGAGGGGAACCCCGCATCAGCCAGAGCTTTTTTGGTTTCGTTCATCTTATTGATTCTGACAACCGCCATTACCTCTTTCATAAGTAACTCCTACCCCTTTTCGCCGGAACTAATGGTATACACATCTTCAACAGGAGAGACAAAGACTTTTCCGTCACCATAATTCCCCTCTTCACCTGTTTTAGCTGCTGCGAGGATTGTATTTATAACCAATTCCTTATCACTCTTTTTAATAACAGAAATAAGAAGTTCTTTCGGTAGTTCATCATAGATAACCTCTCCTACTTTTAATCCGCTCTGCTGGCCTCTACCGGCAACAGGAATCTTTGTCACAGCAGGGTACCCTGCATCCATTAATGCCTTTACTACATCCTGACTTTTTTCAGGTCTCACTATTGATCGAATCATTAACATCTGCTTCCCTCCTAATTCGCTATACCAAAGTCAATTAATAACTGTTCAAGATCCTCGATCTCCAATGGCGTTGGTACAACCCGCATTGTGTTGTTGTTAATTTTCTCAGCCAGTGATCGGTATTCTCCAGCCTGACCATGCTCCGGTTCAAATTCAATGACCGTTTTTCTATGTATCTCTGCTTTCTGAACCATGTTGTCTCTCGGTACAAAATGTATCATCTGAGTACCCAGTTTTTTGGCCAGCTCTTCTATCATCTCTCTTTCGTTGTCTACCTTACGGCTGTTACAGATAAGCCCGCCCAGTCTAACTCCACCGGCATCGGCATATTTAACAATACCCTTGCAGATATTATTGGCCGCATACATAGCCATCATTTCTCCCGATACAACAATGTAAATCTCTTCGGCTTTTCCCTCACGGATCGGCATGGCGAATCCTCCACAGACAACATCACCCAGGACATCATAGAAGGTATAATCAAGTTCCTGTTCATAAGCCCCTAACTGCTCGAGCATATTGATGGAAGTGATAATTCCACGGCCGGCACATCCCACACCAGGCTCAGGCCCCCCGGACTCAACGCATCGCGTATTTCCATAACCGTCCTTGATGACATCATCCATTTCAATATCCTCACCTTCTTCTCTTAAGGTATCGAGGACTGTTTTCTGAGCCAGACCGCCCAGCAATAATCTTGTTGAATCAGCCTTGGGGTCGCAGCCTATTACCATGATCTTTTTCTCCATCGCGGCCAAACCTGCTACAAGATTCTGGGTAGTTGTTGATTTCCCAATTCCACCTTTTCCGTAAATTGCTATTTTTCTCATTTTGTAAAATCCTCTCTTTTAAGATTGATGTCTCCATTATTGCAATGGCCGTGCCAACAGTAAAAATCAGTAGAAAAAAGGGGGGAATTCACTGTTTTTGACATTTACGTCATAATAATCAAAGCCTTGCCCGGTCTTTTTACAACTTTGTAACGGCTCTGTTTACATTGATGTCATAATTAATCAGGGGATTTTCGCTAATGTAACAGATAATTGATTTACCTCTGTCAGAACCTATCTCCAGAATCACTATCGATGAGAGGTCTCTGAATCAGCAATGCCATTAAATAAAAGGGATTATAAAAAGATGGATAAAGATAAAGATCATGTTAATCGCGATGGCATAAAAGCTATTCTCGATCATATAATATAACTATGAATATTATTATTACGGGAAGCACTCA
>JAEINM010000010.1 GCA_016342385.1 Spirochaetaceae bacterium
TATACTCAATATAAAGATTAACAGATTCTCTTTTTAGGTAATCCTCAACACCTCTGGTTATCTCATCAGTCCATGTGAATCCTTTATGATAGGAATTCAGAAGCAGAACATTCTTTGTCTCTCGAGTTTCCCCTATGGATATCTGATTAAATGAGATAAGAATGATTAACAACAGTATAGAGGTTCTGATCGTATTCCTCCTGAAATTTCAATTATCGGGATAATATTACTATAAGATTATCTCTTAATAATAGTGATATTTTACTATTCAATGCAAAGAGATAATACGGAGATCAATTTTAGAAGGATTTAGGATGAACCTTTCGGTTCAATGTTCAGATCGGATCATCCAATCTTCACCTCGCTAGCTCGGCGCTCATTTCGGATCGATTACCACCAGATCTGTATTATAAACAAAAAAGATCACACCAGATGTATGATCTTTCAGTTTAGAGCGCCTGGTGGGAATCCCCTTCGGGCCACCTGCATTCGCTTGGATCCTCGCTAGCTCGGCGCTCATTTCGGATCGATTACCACCAGATCTGTATTATAAACAAAAAAGATCACACCAGATGTATGATCTTTCAGTTTAGAGCGCCTGGTGGGAATCGAACCCACGTCATCAGCTTGGAAGGCTGAGGTAATAGCCATTATACCACAGGCGCCTATGTTGTTACCGGCATTACTGCCATGCAGAAGTGAATATAGCAGACTCATTTTCTATTGTCAATAAGACCTAAAAAAATAATTATAATAATTCTATACAGATGACCTGAATCCAGAGTATTCTCTCTTCAACTTCTTTTAAAAATTAATTTCAAATCAAGCTAATTGTATTTTTGTCTGAACATAGGATAATCTCTTTTATTGACAAACTTCAAAGAAGCACCTTACAATGAGAAATGCCCTTAAAAAAAGTAAAACAGAAAACTGTTGTCGACCAGGTAATGGATCAGATCAAAGAACTCATAGCATCGGGAGAATATAAACCCGGTGATAAGATTCCCACCGAAATGGAATTAGCGAAAGATTTTGGTCTTGGCCGCTCTTCCATTAGAGAAGCCATCAAAATTTTTAATTATCTGGGAGTTCTAGAATCCAGAGCGGCGATTGGTACAATAGTCAAAGAAAGATCTCAGATCTCCACAGAAGCTCTGACATGGTCTCTTCTCCTGGGAGATGATGAATTTGAAGAGATGGTCGAGCTGAGGGGAGCGATAGAACTTCGCTGCATGTGCACAATATCTTCATCAATAAAACAAGGCAGTGAAGATACGCTGAAATTAATCAGTACTCTGGAAGATATTGTCGAAAAAATGAAGATCGCCGCCAATAAAAAAGACTATGCCAGAATCAGTGAGCTTGATCTGAATTTCCATTTTCTTATAATAGCTTCGGCCGGTAATGAGCTTTTTAACTCATTATATGAAACTTTGAGGGCTTTTCTAAAAGAAGAAGTGGAAATGACGAATCTGAACTACCAGAATCCCGAAGAGATATGGAAAGAACACAGAATGCTTCTCGATGCGCTAAAAACCGGTGACAATCTGGTGATACTCAGCGAATATGAAGATCATCTGAAAAATATTGTGCTTCATTTAAATAAAAAGTAGTTACCCACGGCCGTGGGTAACTATTTATGCTTAGTTGAGATAGGGTATGCCCTGTCTCAACTAAGCATACCCTATCTTTACAATCTTAATATCTTCTTACAGACAAATAATAATTATCTTCCACATTGCCATCACCTTCATACTGAGTGACCTGAATATAGTAGACACCTTCATCGAGTCTTTCCGAAATAAGAGCATTGTTATCATTTCCACCGTCATCATCTTCATATATATATTCTCCATATCTGTCATAAAGAGTGATATAGGTATCGATAGGTCCTGTGGTTTTAATGATAAACTCCCCCGGTTCTTCCACTACCAGACGAATCCAGTCCTCTTCATTGGCAGGCATAAATGTTCTTTCCTGAGCAGGACCGTTTATTTCGATAGAACTGGCCTCTTCCATGGAGTTATCATTTTCATAGTCATCTTTTACAATGTCGACAAGATAGGCTTTAATGGTATATCGCCCTGTATTATCGCCGTCATAGGGATAAACAACCGCATACCAGGTCCCTTCCTCCTGGGCTGGAAGCATAATCTGAGGGTTGCTGTCCAATCCGGAATCATCGTTTGTTGTAATCTCATTGTCATACTGATCCAGCAGAGTCATGGAAAGATCCAGGTCACTATATGTCTGAATAACTAGAGCTTTATTTTCACCCAGAGGACGATCGAGTGTTATCCTGAAATAATCGTAATCATCACCATAATCCATGGTTCTGCGGATTTCTTCTCCTTCGATTTCCAGTACTGTAGCTTGATCCATTGTATTATCCGGTTCACCAGGGCCTGCTTCTCTCATCTCAAGAGCCACTGAAAGACCATAATCCCCTGTTTCATCAGATGAATATCCCCGGACTTTAATATACCATCGTCCGGTTTCTGTCAGTGCGAAATTAATCCGGGCATTACCGTCGTCGCCATCATCATTCTCCGTGATAGGATAGGATGTATCTCCGGGACTGAATACCTCCAGATAGGTGTCCATCCCCCCCAGAGTCTGTACGGATAAAATATACATGGTTGATCCGCTTCCCAACTCGTTAACATCAACATAAAACCAGTCTTCATCACCGGATTCCCCGATTTCCAGATTATCCAGTTCAAGGGCGGGCTCAGGTTTCAGTTCAACAGCTGTAGAACTGCTGTCATTGGGTTCATATATATCTCCTCCCGAGCTGATGGCTATCCGTGAAGGTTCGAGCAGAGAATCAGTTCCATCTGCTGGAATCAGAAATTCCCACCCTTTTTTCTGCTGACCAGTTGAATCGTTGAGATACAGACTGAGAAAATAATTTGATCCCGTTTTATAGAGAGAACCGGAAAGAACCCACTGGGCATCGGAAATTCTGAATGTCCCGGGAGAATACCCTTTGACAATGTTTCCTTTAAATCGGCTGTTATTCAGCAGACGATTGGCCAGAAGATCAGAAAAAAGATCGCCCATTAAGACCGGACGGTTTTCAAAGGTGAAAGCTCCGGCATAAAGATTATCTTCTTCCATAAAAAGGCTCAGATCCTGTGCAACCTGGTCTGAGGCATTCTTTAGATTTTCCATCAGCTCATCAGCCGACAGAAAACTTACAGATAAAGCAAATGCCAGTAATAATATAGTTTTTTTCATATTCGAATTTGTACTCCTTGATAAATAATATAGTATGGAAATATCAGATTTTCCGATAAATTAATGACTCTACTGTTAATTTGGGAACAACATGGGTCGTTCCCTCCTTGTAATAGGAGGTATCTCCCTCTTTTATGTCTGTTGTAAGAACTTTCTGATCCGACATCCCTACAGCGATAATTGAAACAGCTCTTTTCTCCTTACTCAGAGATAGTATCTTTGAAAGCTTCTCGAAATTTGTACTCAGCAAAGTAGCACAACTATACCCCTTAGAAGCAGCTGAGAGAGTCAGATTGGCCGTAGCAATACCTAAATTATAATACAGAAATGACTCGGGCAGGTTTATTTCCCTGTCCACAACCATAACAACAAAAGCCCCGGGTTTATTTTGGATAGGGACTTTATGGGTTGATGGCAAATTTGTAATTTTAAAAATATCACTGCAGATCCGGTCATTATTGATAAGAATATAACGAATACTCTGCCTGTTATAGGTAGATGCGGAAAAACGGCAATCTTCTATTAATTCTTCCAGTAGATCAAAACTGACTGACGTCCCGTTGAATATCCGTTTGGTTCTGTTTTTTCTGATCAATTCTGAAAACATGAATCACTCCTGTTCCCATTATAGTGAGTGAAGTAAAAAAGGTATATAAAAAAAACCGCCCGAACCGGGCGGCGCCAGTGTCATCTGGTTTTTATGGAAATATCTCCCGAAGAAGTGTGTACGTTCACAAGACCGGAACCATCACCTATACGGCCACTGACTCTGTCATCGCTGAAATCTCCTTCCAGGGTAAGGGGAAAGTCCGTATTAAAATCTCCGGAAGATGTTTCTGTTCTGACCTGAAATCCCGCATCCTCCGGAAAAGTCAGAGTGACATCTCCCGAGGAAGTCCTGGCAAGAATCTCATAACCACCAAAGAGAAATCCCCCATTGAGTCTTCCCGATGAACTTGAAAAATCCAAATTCCCGGAATAATCATCAATCAGGACTTTTCCACTTGTAGTCTTAATTCTATTCTCATCAGAAGTGAAATTCACAATAGTGATCTCTCCCGAAGATGTTCCTATGACCGTTTTTTCAGAAACACTGTCATCCATGGTAATATCTCCGGATGAACTGGAAAGATCCAGCATCGCAACATTCAGATTAATATAATCCTGATGGCCAGAACTAGTACGGGTTTTTAGGGAGTCTCCGCCATAGCCATTGACAGCGGCATCTCCGGAAGATGTACTGATGAGAAGATTTTCAGAGGCATTTCCCAATAGTGTAATGTCACCCGATGTGGTGGCGAGATTCAATTCTTTCAACTTATTTTCGGGAAGAGAAATTTTAAGCACAAGATTTGAATTGGCCACTCGGTATCCACTCTTCATGGTTGTCCTTATACTGAGTTTCCCCCCGTCCATATTAAAAAGAAGAAAAGGTTCTTCAAACTCCGGTTTAGATATGACCGATCCTGTATAGATAAATGAAACAGAATCTACATCCCTGACAATCACATCAATATCTGAAAAGGACAGATCGGCTTCAATGGAGGAGATCCCGTCCATTTCATAAGTTTTATTGACGTTGACAGAGACAGAGTTCTCATCTGTCAGAACATAAGAGCCCTTTTCTCCGCGGAAATAGGCGGGTATATCAAAAATCCAGACGACCAGTCCCAATAAAACAATGGATGATGCTGCGATTAATGCCAACATTTTGACAAGTTGATTCAGTTTTATATCTTTCAGTTTCATTTATCGGCTCCTTTTAATAATCTTCAGATTGGACTGCAGATATTTTACAGTCCCTATATAAAAGATCTTAGTCAGTTTGATCATTCCTATCACAGCCAGAGATCCGATGGCGAGAAGGGCTATTCCCGCCAGAAAAAAGGCTAAACTGAGGGCAAATCCATCAGGATCGGATATATAGGGAAAAAACAATGTGATAATCGGTTTAAATATGACAAATAGTGATGTTGCCAGTCCCGAAAGCACAAGACTTACTGCAGTGGCCCACAAACCGATCATAAGTCCCACCAGACCGAGATATGGCCCCAGAATAAAAACTATATTAAAAAACCCCAGGCTGAAAGAAGCCATGACGGCCTTAAAAACATTACCGGCCACACTCTCTTTTCCGGCTTGCTCTACCAGTAGTTCCGCCCGGCTGTTCCTGCCGATCTGTGCGGGATCTCCCAGAGAGTCACTAATATCACTTTCACTCTTGCCTGACTCCCTGCCGAGACTGAAATGTTCAGCATAATCAGACAGGATCTCATCTCTATCCTCTTCATCGAGACCTTTCAGGTTTTTCTTTAATATTGTCAGAAATTGCTTCTCTGTCATGATTTTTCTCCTTTTTGGCGACTAATATCGGGGCCCCGATGCTGCGCATCGCCCGATATATCTTTCTGAAGAAGAATTTTTACCTGGTCCGTAAACTGATTCCATTCTTCTTTAAGATTTTCCGTTCTGGTCTTTCCCTGCCCGGTAATTTTGTAATACTTTCGCGGTGGACCTCCGGGAGATTCCTTTAAATAGGTTTCAAAGAAGCCCTCTTTGGACAATCTTCTCAAGAGAGGATAAATTGATCCTTCTGAAATATTGATGTTTTCTGAAATTTCCTGAACCAGTTCATAGCCGTAATAATCGCGGCCATAAATAAGTGACAACACACATATTTCCAGCACACCTTTCTTAAACTGTATATTCATACATCCTCCACCTGGGCAGAAACAGCTAACGTTCTGTAACAGCTACTGTTTACTGCACAATACCATCTATAAGATAGTATTGTTTGTAGAATAGTCAAGTGAAATCTGGTATTTTTCTAAAAAAATATTTATACTGCCATGAAATGAAAGAGAAAAGACTATACCAAAATATGGAAAGCCATGTTTCAGAAAGCCGTATGCAGAAAATCCTGCAAGTCTCCTCTGAGCGTACAAGGTATCTTACGGTTGTATTGAGCAATGTGTTTTATACCCAGAATATAAGTGCCGTGGTCAGAAGCTGTGACTGTTTCGGAATTCAGGATCTCTATATAATCGGCAATAGCCCCTCGACACATGTAAACAAACATGTGGCCCAGGGAGCATACAACTGGGTGGATATCCACCGCAATACATTTAAACCTGAAGAGGAAACACTCAATGAATTAAAAAAGCAGGGTTACAGAATAGTTGTAACCCTCCCCGAGCCGGGAGCTTCATCTCTTCACGATTTTGATATAGAGAAAGGAAAAATTGCCATTGTTATGGGCAATGAGCGGGAGGGTGTAAGCCCTGTTGTCAAAGATATGGCCGATGAGTTCCTCTATATTCCCATGGCTGGTTTCTCCCAATCCCTCAATATATCTGTTTCTACAGCTGTGATCCTTTCAGAACTGACAGGAAAGATCCGCTCTTCTGACCTCGATTGGAAGCTCAATGAAGAGGATCTGGGAGGACTCCAGTACAAATGGATGAAAAATTCTGTCAAAAGAGGTGACCGCATTGAAGAGGAATATCTGGTGCGAATGGATCATCCCAATGATCAGGGTGAAGACTTTTTAGCCAGAAAATGAAGTGCAATAAGTATATCGATTTTTACAACCTCGTCTGATGCTTCATAAATTTTATGGGAAGACTCCTGGATAAACCACCACCATAAGGCGGTTTTCCTATCCAGCAGATACAATTTCCGGAAGTAGTCCTTGTCTTCCCCATCTGTTTCGATAAGGAATTCAGTAATGAGAGCAACACATTCCTTAACAAGAATATAAGAACTGAGGTATTCCTCTTCATCAAAATATTTTTTCAGTGATTTTATTTTTTTTGTTATTTTAACCTTCAATTCTGCAGAAGCCGCTTCTCTCTTGATCGATTTCAGGAAATGGGGAATTCGGCGGACAACCTCTGCAAACAAAGCATTGATATTACTCTCCCTCTGGCTGCTTTTCCCTGTGACATATTTATAGAAATGCCCCGGATCTCCCAGTAGATTGGCCAGAGCTATTGCCAGTTGTCGTGTCAGTACCGGATTCAGGCTATTGTGGATTCTCGGAACAATTTCCCAGACAGCCTCTATTGCACCGAGCTTACTGGCTGCATCGGCGCTGGATGCGGCCAATCTATCGGAACCGATATTTTTAATAGTGGACAATAGTCGATGAACGGAGTCTTCATCTCCCATATAACCCAGAGCTCTCGTACAGGCATCCTGAACATCCTCTGATGAATCATTTATCCCTTCAAGAAGGGAGGGAAGAGCATCTTTATGTCCGATTCGCCCCAGAGCTTTAGCGGCCTGAGTTCTTATGGTTGACCCTTCATCCTTAAGTTGCTCTATCAAAGCATGGAGAGCCTCATGAGAGCCCATCCTACCCAGAGCTCCGGCCGCTTCTTCACGGACATCGGGATCGGGATCATAGAGTCTTTCAATGACATCATCCAGAACCAGATCCTGAGAATAATCATCGATTGAACGCAAAGCTTTGGCAATAGAACCGGAACTTTTTGTACTGCCCAGTGTACTCATACTGGCAAAGGTCCGGAATATTCCCGGTCTGGCAATTCTGTTGACGACAAAACCCAGATCTCTTCCTTTATGCTCTTTGACGAAGCCGAGTAAGATCATGGTAACAATCAGAAGAAAAACACATATGAATAGAATAAAATGTATATTGGTTATAGAATAATTATCTAGAATTTTTATGTAGACTCCTTCAGTCCTATCTTTTATAGCCCCTCCAAGATATGCCCCGCCGGAGGAGACAACACCGATAATCGTAAAGTTCCACGAGACATAAGCTGTTCTATTTTTTGAAGGAGTTAAAGTCAGCATAAGCTGATTAATCCCCTCCCAGAAAGCCGGAGCACAAAGCCCGACGAGCAAGGCAATTACCGGAAGAACAAAAACATAATTTGCCGGGGTTAAAACCAGATATCCCAGATAACCCAAAAAAATCAGGCATCCCATCATAACAACTGGTTTCCGGCCGAAGCGGTCCATAATAACCCCCCAGAAGGGAACGACGAGAATCCACATCATCTGAGAAATGACAAACATGATACCCAGCCATGTATTTGGTGCTCCAATAGTTTTAGGAGAAGTGATGTAGGGAGCTGTAAAAGGGGCAAATACATTAATAGCAAAAACCCCCATACCGACCGCAAATGCCTGAAGTATGAAATTCTTATTCTTCAATGGTTCAAAGAACTGGTTAATTGTGATATTTTCTGTTTTTTCCTGATGAGGTTCGGGAACAAAAATGAATAGAAAAATATCGAGGATACCCCCTACTGCTCCGATAAGAAAGATTGCTGAATAAATATTAAAAACATTAATGCCAGTCAGTGTATCCAGTATAATGGAAACAGTCATAAACCACAGGATATTCACTATCTGCATAATTGAGGATCGTCGTCCGTAATAGGATCCTCGTATTTTGCCTGGAATCAGATCAGCCATCCAACTCCACCATCCCGAAGAACTGCTATTGGAGAATATCCAGCTGACTGCAACAGAAGTGATTATTACTTTTATAGCAAAAGGACTGCTGCCATTTTTTCCGACTAAATAGGTAACCACGGAAAGTACCAGTGCAAATGACCTGTGAAAAAGATGCATTATGATAAAATACTTTTTTCTTTCTTTTAAAATTCCATAAATATAAATGGCCAATAAATGGAAAATAGCTGACATCTGAATTAATCCGACAAGCAATCCCAATTGAGCTGATGATGCACCGAGAATATTTGTAAAGAAAACATTAAAGATTGGTTGTGTAGAAGCGACGGAGAACCAGATAGTAAATCCGCAACCAGCAACCGTACTCAATTTAAGAGAATTATTTAATGCCCGACTGGTGATTCTTCTGCTGCTTAAAACTTTTTTGCTCATACAATGTGATTAGTACTCTATGAATAATATGTCAAGAGAGAATTTTAATATGGCAATACTCTATAGAGGTCTCTCTGTATAAAAAAAGAGTCCTCTCATTCCTACCCTTACATTTCCAGTATTTCTCTGAACAAATCCATATATTCGGGATTTTCCCATGGTCTGGCACCAACTGCCCGTCCGAGAATGTTCCCCTCGCGATCGACCAAATAGGTTGTGGGAATCGATCTGGCATCATACATACCACCAACAGCATTAGTCTCATCGAGTACAACGGGAAAAGTCAGTCCGTATTCATCGACAAATTTCTGTACTGTTTTCCTGTCTTCGCCAAGATCAACCGCCAGTATGACAAAGCCCTCATCTTTCAGATCCTGATAAACCTTCTCCATAGAGGGCATTTCACTTCTACAGGGGCCGCACCAGGTTGCCCAGAAGTTTAGAAAAACCACCTGTCCCCTATAGTCACTGAGTTTTTCTTTTACACCCTGTAGATTGAGTAATTCAAACTCAATAGAGGGAAGAGTGTCAGTTGGAATGTCGAAACCGACTTTACTTAGTTTTATATTGATTTCCTGAGAAAAGATTAATCCTGCTGAAATAAGAGACATGCATAGAATAAGAAATATTTTTTTCATTGTTTGCTCCTGTATTGAATACAATGTAATGACAGAATAGTTACATGTCAATATATTATTTTCCATATATACTGAGCTTCCAAGGGTTAATTTAAGCTATCACAATAAAAAATGGCCAGCTCGCTAAACAAGCGAACAGACCCAAAAAAGAATTATAAGGAGTGAGTATTTATACTTTATTGGGAGGTTCCCGGAATATCTCCTTAAAAAATTGATGTTTCAACTATGTTGATAATATGAGAGGTACTCATCATGTAAAGTTAGTGATAATAGGGCTAATGCGGTATTATCGAATTTTTTTAAAAACCTGCGGAAAAATAAATAACAGTATTTGCCCCCTGTGGGAGTCGATTTGAGGAGTTTGTGATCATTTGGATGTGGGCACTGCTCCTTTTTTTTATTTCGGAAAATTAAAAACTTGTTTAATAGAAATGAGATATTTATTAACATACTGTGAGAAATTACACCATCTCAGGTTGCATAGCCGCGCAGGAAGCTCTCAGAGAGTTCGGTTCCGGACCGTGGATTTCTCACAATAAGCATTCGAACCTATTCTATGGATTTTTGCCTGTTCCGGTTACTCATAAATCCGATATAACAGATCTTCCCCATTCCCCTGGGTAACAGATGATTGAGAAATCGATTTTAAAAGTTCCCCGCAGCAAGCTGCTGAAGATCTGTGTTCGAAAAGGAAGCAAAAAATGTTCTATTCGAGTATATAAAAATATTCTATAATTGACGACTGAGAAGTCATTCTTATCCGGGGGACAATAGCCCTGAAGAATATGAATTAGAAAGTGTGGCTTAACTGACTGTCGTCAAATTGGGGATAATTCCAATGAGATAACATATTTATTATTCAATAATTTGCGGAGATTAAGAATGAAGAAGATATTTCTTTTAACTTTATTGGTTTTTTGCTTCGGCTTTTCCTCATGCGAGATGACCAATGTGTCGGATTCCTCATATTCAACAGATGATTCAACAGATGATTCAACAGATGATTCAACAGATGATTCAACAGATGATTCAACAGATGATTCAACAGATGAATTCTTTGAGGTTATCAGTGCTTATACTTCCAATACAAAACTGGATATTTTATACGACAGTTCCTATGAAGGGGAAATCAGCTACATCGTTTCCGATACTGATTTATCTCTGTTAACGAAGGAAGATTTTGAATCCCGGGGCAACTTGATCACTACTGTTTCGGTTACTTCCGATGATCTGCTCTATGATGATTACATTGAGATTAGTTCGCTTAGTCATTCAACGCTCTATTATGTCTATGTTCTAAATGGCGAAACCGGTGTATTGGAGACCTTTACGGCTTCAACCAATCGGTCAGGTGGTTATACAACAGAGACTGGAACGGTCGGTTCGGGAGATGATGAAAGTGATTATACCATTTATTTCCCCGCCGACTATGATTCCACCTCTTCTCAAGAATGGCCCTTGGTGGTATCCATTAAGGGGCCTGCTACGGTTTCGGGAAATCCTGATTTCCCCTGTATCGTTTTTAGTGTAAACAACAGTTATTCAACCTGGGACAGATATAACACATTTCTGTCAGCCCTCAAAGTAAAGCTTAAAAGTATCATTGAGGATGATTCCTACCATATCGATCTATCCCGGATGTATACTTGCGGTTACAGTGTCGGCGGCTGCTGGGCCTTTGATATGGCCAATTCCGATGGCAGTAGCAATTATGAATTCTCAAAACATATGAGTGCCGGAGCGAGTTACTGGATCGGCGATACCTCCCATTGTTCCAATATGGGGGCAAAGGATGTATGGCTTACCTGCGGCGAGAGTGATCCATACAGAGCCTATGATGCCTTTGAGTCTATGAAATCTAATCTGGGCAGCAGTGTAACAGGAGACCATAGACTATCCATTTTTCCCGGTTTAGGCCATGTGTCGACACCACTCTGGGATAGCCCGGTTACCTGGAAATGGCTTATGACAGAGTAATAAAGCCAATCCGATTTAGACTCATCATACAGTGGTCCCTAGGATTCAAACCTTTCCCTAAACTACACTATAGGTGCCGTCTATCTAGCATTAGATCTACAGAACCTGGCAGGAGAGCGGCTTAGAACAGTGAAAAGACCTCTTTTAAACCCCGGGAAACGGCGAGCGAAAAAACGCCCGCCGCGCTATGCGATTAATAGGGAATAAGCTTAAAGTAATAAGTCATTCAAACAGATGATTTTACTGCCTTTACTTTCATAATACCGCAACATTTCGTCAATTTTCCTTTTATCATAACTGGTAATGCAATCTGACAGGACATTAACGCCATAATCTGCTTTGCGTAAGTTGTAACAGGTTGATTTAACACAGGCAACAGCATCTGCTCCTGTTATGTAGAAATCACAGATTTCATTTTTACTGATAAAATCTGCAAATTCTTCACTGCTTAATGCGTTTCCTTTGGATTTTGTAAAAACATTTTGTGATACTATTTTCAAGTCTGAAACTAATTCAGACCCACGTGTCTCGGGTTTAAAAGTCCTTGTGCCGGCTGATAAATTTTCATGCCTTATATAAATAACATGAATATTATTATTGACTGCCCAATCAACAGCGTTATTGATATTGCCAATAATATCCTTGTAATTCTTTGTTATGTCATTTTGAATATCGATAACCACTAAAGCTTTTTTCTCCATCCTCTTTCCTCCTGATAGATAGAATGATTTGTTTACTTTGTTATTATACCGGACAATTGTTGACAACAGTATGGCAACAATCTATAAAGATAATAAAAAATATGGGTAGGCGGCTATCAGATGAAAATTGACAGACTTGTAAGCATAATTATGATACTCCTTGATAAAAAGCGTGTAGGCGCACAGGAATTAGCTGAGAAGTTTGAAGTTTCACCCCGCACAATCTACCGCGACATAGACACTATCAACATGGCCGGTATTCCTGTTCGCGGGGCATCGGGAGTAGGCGGCGGCTTTGAAATCATGGAGAAATACAAGATTGATAGAAAGGTTTTTTCGACTGCCGACCTTTCGGCTATTCTGATGGGGCTTTCCGGTCTTTCCAACATGATACGAGGTGATGAACTGGTAAACGCCCTTGCGAAAGTCAAGAGTTTTATCCCCGCCGACAAATCGAAAGACATTGAATTAAGAGCAAATCAAATACATGTAGATTTAAGTCCCTGGCTGGGCAACAGGAACATACAAACATATTTAGAAATAATCAAAACAGCTTTACAGGAAAGCAAGCTGCTTTCCTTTGAATATGCAGACCGCTACGGTAATAAAACCGCAAGAACAGCCGAGCCCTATAAACTTGTATTGAAAAGTAGTCATTGGTATTGCCACGGCTATTGTCATAAAAGAAATGACTTCCGCTTATTTAAACTATCCCGCACATCAAACCTGCAAATACAAGAGGAATTTTTTACGCCACGAAATCATCAAAAACCGCAGTTGGATTTTGATGATATTCTGGCAACTATGCAGACAACAATCACAATTCGTATTCATAAATCTGTCATGGACAGGGTACTTGATTATTGCCCTTATGAACACTTTTCACCAGAGGGAGATGAGCATTACACTGTTAGTTTTCCTTTTATAGAGAACGAATACTACTACAATATTCTTTTCAGTTTCGGGAATAAATGCGAGTGTTTAAAGCCCTTACATATCCGTGCAGAAATGAAGCGCAGAATCCATGATATAGCGACCATATATGAAAGTTAAGAAAAGCCCCCAAGCCCCTTCGGGGAGACTGAGAGGGAGCAGGATTGCGTGAGATTATAAGTGAGGGGCCCTGATTGAGAGAATCCTGATTTATTAAGGCAGTAATAGAACTACCCCTTAAAGCGGGATTCTTTGAGCCCTTTAACATCCATCTTTACAGCAAATAATCCACCCGCAGAGGGATATTTGTGGAGATCCTCATCTGACAGAGTAAATCTGGCGGTGGTAATGTAGAGAGTCTCCAGTTCTTTTCCCCCGAAACAGAGACAGGTCACATTGGGAACAGGCAGCTCAACAACTCGATCAACTGTACCATCCGGTGCGAACCGGACGACCCGGCTTCCCGCCCATTGGGCATTCCAGAGATACCCCTGAGAGTCAATGATCGAACCATCGGGCAGTCCCGGCTGATCTTTAAAACAATGAAACAGCTGTTTATTAGAAATGTCGCTATTTTTCTGATCGTAATCATAAAACCAGATTTCACCCTGTTCGGCGCAGGAATAATACATGATTGATCCGTCGGGACTGAAGCAGGTGCTGTTGGCACTATTCAAATCACCGAAAAGTTTCTTATAGCTTCCGTCTGTATTAATGGAATAGGCATTGCCGCGCCCTTTTTCTTCCGGATCAAAATCACCAACAATAAACCGTCCGTTGCGGTCACAACGGCCGTCATTCAACCTTGTTCCAGCCACTGTTTCCTTTATGGGATTCAGTTTTTTTACGATCCCCGACTGTAAATCATAGAGAGCTAATCCCGAGGCAAAGGCCATGAGAAAACCGCCACTTTCCCTGAAGGCAAAAGAGCAGAGCCTTTCGGGCATAACAAATGTCTGCAGGTCTTCTGTTCCCGGTTCATAACGATAGAATAGTGATCCTTCTATATCAGTCCAGTACAGACAGGCCTCTTTTTCATTCCAGAGAATGCCCTCCCCCAGTATATTTTTACAATCAAGTATCAGTTTTACATCTTCCATATAGACCTTTTATTCTAATTACTGATTATTTAACAGGCAACCCAATAATAAATTTCGTTCCCTTTCCCGGAGTTGATTCCACTGAAAGTGTCCCCTGATGATTCTCTGTAATAATAAAATAGGAAACACTCAACCCCAATCCCATTCCAACACCCTCTTCTTTTGTCGTAAAAAACGGTTCAAATACTCTACTGCGGATCTCTTCACTCATCCCGGGACCGTTATCTTCAATTTCAATAAGAACTTCCTGCTCTGTAGGTATTTTTAACCGCACCGTTATCCGAGGGAACTGTACATCTGCACTTTGCATGGCCTGAGCACTGTTTCTGACCAAGTTCAATACAACCTGCTGTATTTTTACGACATCACAGGAGATGAGTGGAATATTATGGTCATACTCTTTTACAATCTCTATGTTTCTGAAATCCTGCTGTTTTTTAAGGTCATAATCTGTTCCGGCAATTTCTATTGTCTTATCAATAAGATCAATCAGATTTTGAGAGGTCTTTCTATCCTCTGATTTCCTGGTGAAACTGAGCATATTATTGACAATATCAGAGACCCGTTTCCCCGATTCAATCATAGCATCGAGCATTCTCGGAATATCTCTTTTTTCCATGAATATTTTCATTAGGGATAAATCCAGACCGATCTCTTCCGCAGCTCTCTGATTGGATGGAATATTCACATCTTGCCAGAGTCTTTTTGCCAGAACATTGGCTGTTTGGATGATTCCGGCCAGAGGATTATTGACCTCATGGGCCATTCCTGCGGCAAGACCGCCGACAGAGAGCATTTTCTCACTCTGTACCATCATTTTTTCCATAAGCACTTTTTCTGTTACATCATCAATCCGAATAACGGCGCCCTGTATACCATTCGCGACTAGCGGATAGATTGTAATATCTTCGTAATAGGTTCTATTACCATCCTGTCTGGATTTCTTATGTTCCTTGATAATTTCATGCCTCTCAATACTATTGGTAATCATATTTTTATTCAGCGATGTCACGGGATAGACAGCATCCAGAGGTTCCCCATGTGTATTTTCTTCTGAAATCCCGGTTAAATCTTCAGCGGCTTTGTTCCATAAGGAGATGTTACAATGTGAATCGACACCGATCAGAATAGATGGCATGGAATTAATGATATTGTACAGATAATTCCGCAGACTCTTCAGTTCATTGGTAGACCTGGCAATACTTTCCGCCATTGTATTAAAACTATTTGAAAGAACAGCGATCTCATCTTTTCCCTTGGATATTGTTCTGCGATGGAATTCACCTTCTCCCAATTCCGTTACAGTCTCTACCAGCTCTACCAGAGGTTTACTTATGCTTTTACTGGTTAACAGAATGAGGAGTATCGATAAAAAGACAAATCCCAATACTGTCAGACTGAATATCATATAGATTCTATTGATAGGTTCATGCAATTCATCGGAGGTCACGGCAATTCCAATAATCATCTTCCAAGGTTCAAAATATCGAAAAAGATAAATTATTTGTCCTGAATCCCCCGAAGTCGTGAGCTGAGGAGATAGAAAAAAATCATCTTTTTCTATCACCTCCCTAAGAAAATTATCAGTAATGGACTCATTTTCCGGTAAGACAACGAACTCTTTATCATCTGGTTTATAGATCAGGAAATCCCCTATTGGCAATGTAATCTGATGTATAAGTTCGCGAATACGATTTTCACTGGTGTGTTTTATGAAAAGCGCATCCTCTATACCCGACATGAGTATAAGATAATTCGACTCTTTTACATGCTGGTGAGCCAGATCGAGTTTGACTTCCAGCACATCCATTCTGGAATCCAATAAGATCTCGGGGAAAGTAGAAAAGATACTGACTGTCATGATGACTAATGGTACCAAAATCATAGGGAGAAAAATAAGAGTTAATTTTGTTGAAAATTTCCGATTGCTAAGCATTTTTTTCTCTCATGATTTTTATTTTATCGTATTTTCCCTGGAGATGCACTGTCTTTTTACCTTATACTTCTTAGAGTAATTGAATTATATCCTAAAACAGTTACAGAGTGTTTTAGAGTGCTGATCAAGAGACTGGATTAATAGAGGAAACAGAAGTGAAAAAAGTTGTATTTTTTGTTTTGAATCTCTTGCTTATTTGTCTCATCTTTTCCTGTAGTGGAGCAGAGAAAAACACTGAAAAATACGATTCCACAAATCAAAATACGACAATTTCCAATCTGATTCCGAAAGACGACACGTATATTTTTGTCTCTTGTCTGGGTGCTATAGAATTCTTCAATGCCTATAAGTACAGCTGGAAAAGGGCCGGGGAACAACTGGGAGTGAAAACACTTTATATGGGACCACCGGATTTAAATGTCCCGGCCATGATCGATTCATTCAAAAAAGCGATCGCCATGAAACCCCGGGGAATTGCGGTCTGGGCTGTTGATTCCAGGCTGATACCACTAATAAATGAAGCAACAAATCTGGGGATTCCCGTTGTCACAGTAATTGGAGATCTACCCGAATCGGACAGAATTAGTTATGTCGGATCCAACCAGTACGCTCTGGGTTATACAGGTGGTTTGGGGTTTGCTGAATCCATTAATGGAAAAGGAAAAGTAGCCATACTCACTCTACCGGGAATTGCCATGTTTGACGAGAGAGAAAAAGGTTTTCGAGATGCATTTAACCTATATCGGGAAATTGAAGTTACAGCTGTGGGTGATACAAAAGCTGATTCAATCACTGCCGTTTTAACAGCAAAAAGGATTCTTGCACGATTTCCCGATCTCACAGGATTTGTAGGCACCGATTCGACTTCCGCCATGGGTGCAGCTGTCGCTGTGGAAGAAGCGGGTAAAAGCGGTATAATTGGAATCGTCGGAATGGATAGAAATAGTGATGTTCTTGAGAAGATCCGCAGTGGTGTTATTACGGCAACAGTCGCCCAGGGAGATGTCATGACTGGATTCTGGGCACTGCAGGTTCTCATCAACCATAACTACTACAAACCACTGCTGACTGTTGATAATATAAAAGCACATGTTGATCTCGATCCTGCACTTATCTATATTCCGGCTAATTATGTTAATGCAGAGAATGTGAATCTTTATTTACAGGCTAATGAAACCTACATAAATTATTAAGCGGATTCCCCCACTCCGATTATTGACATTTCCTCAATCCCCACTAAAATACTAGGGATTCCAGCGGGGAGAAAACAATTGAAATTATCCACAAAAGTCCGATACGGGATGAGAGCTGTCGTGGAAATAGCCCATTCCACCAGAGAAAACAAAACTTTGACAATCTCGACAATTGCAGAATCCCAGCAGTTATCTCAAAAATATCTGGAGTCACTTCTGGTTAAGCTGAAAAAAAGAAAGATTCTCCAGAGCCTCAGAGGTCAGAAAGGCGGGTATCTCCTGAACAAAGCTCCCGGAGATATTACTGTTTATGATATTGCAGAGGCTCTGGACGGGGAATTCAATCTGGTGGACTGCAGTGAGAAAGGGGAAACCTGCCCTAGACTGGGGCAGTGCAGCACGATAAACCTCTGGACTCACCTGACCAATACCCTGGTGGATGAAATGAAAAAAATTACTATTAGCGATCTTATTGGAAAAGATAGCTTTGATGGAGGATATCTTGGCGAATAAAAATATAACTGTTGCCGTCGGTATGAGCGGAGGCGTCGATTCCTCAGTAGCCGCAGCCATTCTAAAAAAAGAGGGTTATAAAGTCATCGGTATAACAATGGAAATATGGGATGGCGCCATAGAAGTACAGGAATCACGAAAACACGCCTGCTATGGTCCCGGTGAAGAAGAGGATATTGAAGAGGCGACAAAAGTCTGTGCCCAGCTAAATATCCCCTATCATGTTTTTGATCTGACAAAGGAATACAAAGAACATGTCCTGGAGTATTTCCGTGAGGAATACCTGGCCGGCAGAACGCCCAATCCCTGTGTGGTCTGCAATCATCGGTTAAAATTCGGGTTCCTCATAGAAAAAGCCAGAGAGGCCGGCCTGGAATTCGATTTTTTTGCCACAGGACACTATGCACAGATCAATGAGGATAAGGGAAAATATTTCCTGAAGAAAGCTAAGGATCTGTCTAAGGATCAGACCTACTTCCTGAAAAGTCTTTCCAGTGAACAGTTAAAATTTATCATGTTTCCCTTGGGAGAACTGATGAAGACCGAAGTCAGAGAAATTGCCGAAGATTTAAAGCTTGTCGTTGCCGACAGAATAGAAAGTCAGGATTTTATTGCCGGCGGAGATTACTCACCACTGTTTAATGATGGAGAGATTATTCCCGGAGATATTGTCAATGAAAAAGGGGAAATCCTCGGCCGCCATAAGGGGATCATTCACTATACGGTCGGTCAGAGAAAAGGTCTCGGCCTATCTCACCCTACCCCGCTTTATGTTCTGAGAGTCGATGCGGGAAAAAACAAGGTTATTGTTACAGACAAAGAGAGCTTGTTCTTTAAAGGACTCATCGCCTCTGATATCAACCTCAACCTACCGGGAGCTTTTGACAAACCGATTAGAATAAAAGCTCGAATACGGCAGAGACATACAGAAGCGGATGCAGAAATCTCACTTTTGGAAGGTGGCAGAGTAAAAGTTGTTTTTGACATCCCACAACTATCAGTCACCCCCGGTCAATCAGTTGTGTTTTATAATAATGATATTGTTCTCGGTGGCGGGATTATTGAAAGCCCGCTGTAAAAAAGGGAATATTCTTTTACAATATAGTGATATAATGCCTGATAGTTGAAAAATGAAAAAATTCATCATGTTTATATTACTATTTATTTCTCTCTCTTCCATTTTAAAATCGGAAGAGATAGATATCATGTTTAACAGGAACTATTACCCCTTTGAATTTATAAACAGCGATGGAAACCCTGACGGTTTTACAATAGATCTCATTTATGCCGTAGCTAGAGAATCAACTCTAACGATCAATCTTGTAGAAGGGAACTGGAAATCCAGAGAGGATCTTCTTTTCAAAGGTTCCGTCCATATCTCTCCCGGTTATTTAATACAAAGCGATAACCCAAACATCATCATCTCCAACCCCCTCTTCTCTGTTCCTTTAACTCTCCTGTATAAAAAGAGTATCAACCTTTCCGACACAAAGTCTCTTCATGACAGGATTCTCATTTTGTCTTCTGGAGATTCTTCCGGCGTAATCCTTTCCGCCGGCAAACCTGTGGAGAAGATAATACGGACTAAAAGCTGGTCCGACTCTCTAAAAGCCCTAAGGGAAAACTACGGTGATTATACAATTATCTCCCGTATCCATTTCGATCTAATGGAGGAACATTACAGATCAGAGCTAAAAGAGATGAACAACTTTGAATTGTCTTTACCCTATGGATTCTATTCGATCCAATGGAACAAAAATTATCTGGAAAAACTCAATAACGGGATCTCCATTATAAAAGCATCCGGTGAATTTGACAGGATATACAGAAAATGGTTCGGTAATGAAGAAAATTTAATATTTAAGCGGGCAGATTCAAAACAAAGCACTAATATATATATAGTAGCAGCTGTTTTAGTCATAGTTGTTATCATAATCTATAGAAACAAGAGGAAGGTAAAGTCATGAGTTCTCCCATACCATCAGATGTTGAAAGGCATCTACATTCCCTGGTAACCGGTGATATCACTTTTGATATGATTAAGGATCTCTGGGTAAAAAAAGATAAACTGTTTTCTGATCAAATTGCTCTATTGGCAATGGACGAAGTGGACCATCTGGATAAAGATGAGGATCGCGGAATCCTTCTGCTCACCTATTCGGGATCACTTATCAGTCTGGGTTGCGGAAAAGAGAGAACCATGGAATATGCGAGTATAAAACTCCGCGGTGATGTTCCCGATATCATCAAATCTGACAGAGTGTCTCTTACCTCGGATCTGAATAAAGGATCCATCGCGACTTTCGATGGCGGTCAGGTTCAGAATACATCTTCACTATACAAAATTGTTGTCTGCCGAGAAGGAGTTTCTGTAGAAGAACAGGAAAAAAGGATTCGCGAGGCGACTATATTCATCACCAATTCTTTTGTCCATTTTAACAGAGACCTGACCCTTGCCAATGGTGGTACTGCCATGGATCAGTTCAATAAAAAAGAAATGATCCGCTATATCGCCGGAAAAAACGGGGTCTCCCAGAAACTGGCAAAAGAACTGATCGATGATTTTACTATTATGGCAGAAACAGGTCTTCTTCTGGGCAAATCCGTGCCTCTCGGTTCTCTCGGGAAATTATCCATGAAGTGGAAAGCGGAAAGAAAAGCCAGATTAGGTAGAAATCCCGCAACAGGAGAGGAGATAACCATAGCGGCTAAAGAAGCCCATTATTCCCCCTCTTTCAAGTTTTCATCGAGGATAAAGGAAAAATGTGAAATTGTAGAGAAAATGGATTAATTTTTGAAGCAGGAGTTCGAACAGATAAGAGCTTACAAGGATAAAGATATTCCCATAGTCATAAAAAGACTCATTGCCAGCAGATGGTTTGTCAGAAACTGCCGCTTGATGCTTTTTCCCCGATTGCCGGCCTATCTGAATTTTATCGCAGATATTGGATTGAAGATCTTTCTCTACTTAAAGCTGACACCTATAAAAACAACAATAGATCTCCACAATAAAATTATCATTGATAAAGTTGTCAGTAATATCATTTTTAAAACAACAGACGGAATAAGCTTTCAGGGGCTGGAAAAATTAGACCGGAGTAAACCCTATCTTTTTGTCAGTAATCATAGAGATATTGCTCTGGATCCTCTCCTGCTCAACTACATTCTCTGCTCCAATGGTTTTCATCCGGCAGAAATCGGATTTGGAAACAACCTCATGTTCAATGAACCATTGACAGATCTCATAAGAATCTACGGTTCTTTTATAATTAAAAGAGATATACCCAAAAGAGAAAAAATTAAAGCCGTCATCAATCTCTCCACATATATCAAGTTCAGGCTGGAAGAAGGTCATTCCATCTGGATCGCCCAGAGAAAAGGGCGGGCGAAAGATGGATTTGATAAAACTAATCCCTCGGTGATTAAAATGCTCTATTACAGCCGGAAAAAAGCAGGAGTCCCCTTTGTGGATTTTATTAATTCAGTGAACCTGATTCCTGTCGCAGTATCCTATGAACTGGATCCTCTGGACAGACTGAAAGCCTGGGAATTACTGGAAATCGAAAGAAAAGGATTCCATGTTAAAGGGAAAATGGAGGACATGACCAGTGTCATCTACGGCATGAGGGGAGATAAAGGCAGAATCAATTGCTCCATTGGTGACCGGGTCACAGATGAGTGCCGCAATATCAATGAAGCTTCGGAATACATTGATAAGGAGATTTACAGGAACTATATGCTCTGGCCGACCAATTACATTGCCTATGATCTCCTAACAGGAACCGACACATACAGGGATAAATATTCAGATACGGAGAAAAATAAATTTCTTCAGCGATACAAAAATCTGAAAGAAGAGGTCTACAGAATAATCCTGCGGACCTATGCCAATCCGGTCAGTAATGGACGGTCACGACCGTCCACTACGTGATTACACTTCGACAATCCACCCCTCCGGTGGTTTAACATCGCCCAGCTGAATGCCCACAAGTGTTTCGTATAATTCCCTTGTAACAGGTCCGACTTCTGTCTCACTATGAAAGACATGAAAATTATCATTGTGTTGTATTCCGCCAATCGGTGTAATAACAGCAGCTGTTCCACAGGCTCCGGCTTCTTTGAATATATCCAGTTTATCAATGTACACATCTGATTCTTCTGTTTCCATTTTCATGTACTCTTTTGCCACATGAAGCAGTGAATATTTGGTTATGCTGGGAAGTATAGAAGGAGAAACCGGAGTTATAAATGTATTATTCCGGGTAATTCCGAAGAAATTCGCCGCTCCGACCTCTTCTATTTTTGTATGTGTTGCCGGATCGAGGTAAATACAATCGGCAAAGCCCCTGTTCGCCGCCTCTTCATGAGGCATAAGACTGGCCGCATAATTACCACCGACTTTTGCCTGACCGGTTCCAGAAGGTGCCGCACGATCATACTCTGTAGTCATAAAATTGACAGGAGTCATTCCACCCTTGAAATAGGGACCTACAGGCATGCAGAAAATGGAAAAAATATACTCCGGTGCCGGTTTTACTCCGATAGTGTCTCCGCATCCGAAAATATATGGTCTTAAATAAAGAGTGGCTCCCGAACCATAGGGAGGAACCCAGGAGAGATTGGCATTGACAACCTGTTTACAGGCATCGATAAACATATCGGTCGGCACTGTGGGCATAAGAATTCTCTTACAGGAATCCTGCATTCTCATGGCATTCCGATCCGGCCGGAAAAGCTGAATTTTTCCTGTTTTAGTCCTGTAGGCTTTCAAGCCCTCAAAACATTGCTGACCATAATGGAGACCAGTTGAGGCTTCGCTGACAGTAAGCTGATTATCTTCCACCAGTTTCCCCTGACCCCATTTTCCATCCTTCCAGACTGAAATATAACGGAGATCTGTCTTAATGTAGGAAAAACCCAGTTCTGACCAATTAATATTCTGTAACTCTGCCATTGCAAACCTCTTTAAATAAATTTTGTATATAAAATCTATTGTAATGATAAATCTATATTTCTCAACAAAAAAAAGACTGCCTCAAGAGAAATGAAGCAGCCAGTTTATACTTAATCCTCCGGCGACAATGCCCCTGTTCAGCCTCAGGATAAAGTTTTTTAAGATTGTCTTTCTATCCCTTAACACTTCCCAGTGTTATTCCTTTTATTATGTATTTTGATAAAAAAAAGTAGACTATGGT
>JAEINM010000011.1 GCA_016342385.1 Spirochaetaceae bacterium
TTATAAGAAGTTCGATAAAGAGGTGGAAGAGGTTCTATTCTTTTATGCTGTAAATGTTAAAGAATGAATTATTTACTGTACTGTTTCGCAGAAGTTCAGTAATATTTGAGATTATATGGAAAAAAACAGTTTAGTACTATATAAGCATAATCCGGCAATTGTCACTGCTGTGGCAGACAAAATTGATATTATTCTTCCCGGTGGTAAAACAAAAAAAGTCAGAGATAAAGATATTCATTTACTCCACAGAGGTCCTATCAGTCATTTCTCCGAGTTAAAAGAGATATCTGTGGATATTGAAGAGGGGTGGGAACTTCTCCTCGATGAAACTCCCGATTTGGAAGAATTGGCCGAAATAGTCTTTGGGGAATTCTCTCCCTCTTCGGCCTGGCTATCCTATATGCTGCTCAATAGAACAGTGTATTTTAAAGGTACAGTCGATGATATCCGAGTCAGTAGCCCCGAAGAGGTTCAATCGGCGAAAAAAGCCGCCAGAGAGAAGGCTGAGGAGGAAGATCGCTGGAAACTGTTTATTGACCGTATAGGGAAAAATGACTTTCAGAGCGAAGACCGTCCCTTATTCATAGATCTGGAGAATATGGCCTATAAAAAAAGCCGAGATTCCAGAATCCTGAAGGAAATGGGTAAAAGCAGAACTCCTGAGAATGCTCACAAAATGCTGCTCGATCTGGGAATCTGGGATTATTCCGTTAATCCATGGCCGGCGAGAATGGATCTGACAGTAAAGAGTTCTTCTGTCGAACTAGGGGAAACCGATGATGAGGAAAGGGTTGATCTGACACATCTTGAATCATTTGCCATTGATGACGAGGGAAATACCGATCCCGATGATGCCATCAGTATAGAGGGTGAGAGACTCTGGATACATATTGCCGATGCGGCATCTCTGGTTCCTCCGGGTAGCGCTGCTGATATTGAAGCTTCCAACAGGGGCGCAAATCTCTATCTTCCCGAAGTCACTTCCACAATGCTGCCTCCTGCAGCCACGGAGCAGCTGGGATTGGGTCTCCATGAGATCTCTCCGGCTTTTTCCCTGGGATTGACTTTTAATGAGAATATGGATGTTGATGATATTCAGATTGTGCTTTCCAGAGTAAAAGTCACAAGGCTGAGTTATAAACAAGCCGACACAATGCTCGATCAGTCTCCCCTGAGGGAAATCTTTGAAATGACTTCGCGCTTTCGTAAAAAGAGAATGGAAAACGGAGCTGTTAATATTTCTCTACCGGAAGTTAAAGTTCGTGCAGATGATAAAGGAAAGGTCCAGATTCGGGTCCTTCCCGAATTAATCAGTCGCAAGATGGTGACTGATGCTATGCTCATGGCGGGTAATGGGGCGGCCCTCTTTGCCATAAGGAATAATATATCTATCCCTTTTGCTACTCAACCCCGACCGGATTTCGATAAAAAACCCGAATCTGATCCGGCTTCTCAGTTTGCTTCCCGAAAATTTATGAAACGAAGTCGCATGTCCACGGTTCCCGAAGCCCACGGAGGACTGGGTCTTGATTTTTATGCCAGAACCACCAGTCCCTTAAGGCGCTATCCCGATCTTATTGTTCTGCAGCAGTTGAGGAATTTTATTACAGGTAAGAAAATACTCGGTGAGGACCAGGTCATAGAGAGAGTCGCTCGTTTTGAATCTGTTGTGGGTTCTGTCGTCTCGGCGGAACGTCTTTCCAATATGCACTGGAAACTTGTGTATCTGCTTCAGAATGAAAACTGGATAGGAGAAGCTCAGTATGTGGGTAAAAAAGACAAGCAGGCTGTGTTTCTCATACCTTCTCTGGCAATGGAAGTTCTTATGCCTGTAAAAAAGGATCTGCCTCTCAACGGTATTATACATATTAAGCCTGAATTGATCGATCTTGCCAATCAGCAGATAGCTTTTAAGGAAATTACACCATGAAAAAGAAATTGTTCATTCTGTTTTTCTCATTTATAGGAATCTGTCTTTTTAGTCAGAATATTAATTACAGTCCTTTTTTTACTGTGAAAGTCATTGATAATGAAGGGACTGAATTCCTTTTATCAGACATGCGGTATTTTGATGATAATGAGGAACTGAAGTATTTCTTCTGGATCAGAAGGGGTTCAGAACTGGGAACCGCAACCTATCAGATTGATTTTAAAAAAATTAAATCCCTCATCTTCACTGAGGAATACGATAATCCCATTCCCGGTTATACGGCCTCTTCTATTACTCTGACCAGCGGAGAAGTCTTTGACGTCCTGGTCAATACAAGGGGAAAAATTGGAGGAATGGATCAGGATTTCGGTTTGTATGGCGAAATCTATATGAATTACAACATTGTCAGATCCATTGAGTTTCTCCACAATGGCGAATATAAAAAATGCCCCTTCTGCTCAGCTCTTTTCTACAATTCTACATATGAGGTCTGCCCTTTTGATAAGACGGAATTAATTGACCAGAATACCGATTAATAGGGGTTTTCTATCAATGGCCTGAAAAGGGAACCATAAAGGTGGATCCTTTTCCCGGAATACTATCTACCAGGACATCAGATTGGTGCAGTCTGGCGATTCTCCTGGCAATCGCCAGCCCCAATCCCGTTCCATTGTCATACTTTTCCACAGCTTTATAAGAACGGAAGTACTCTTTAAAAATCGATCTCAGGTCTTTTTCTTCAATCCCGATTCCATAATCCTTTACGGAAAAAATGATCCTGTCACTTGAATCCCGGTCTATGGTTATTTCAATTTCACTGTCGTCGTAGGAATAATTGATGGCATTATCAACAAGAATCTGTATTAAGGTCTCTATCTGCTCTCCATTGCATATAATAGAATTATCATCTTCCTTTGCTGTGAATTCTATGGCAATATTTCTTTTTTCCACAATCCCCGATTCAGAATTAATGACCTTCCGTACAATATCATTAAGATTCTGATTTTTCATGATAATATTTTCTTCTACTGCGGAATTTAAGTTTGCCAGTTCAAGCATCCTCCTGATTAATGTGGAAAGAAGGACGCATCTTGATTTTATTTTTTTCATAATGGATAAAACTTTATCAGAAAGATTATCAGTATATCCTTCAATAAGGATATCAACATAACTCTGTATAGCTGCAAAGGGCGCTTTCAGCTGATGTGTGGCGTTTAACAGATATTTTGTTTTTTCGTTATTTATTTCCTGAAGTTTATCATTTAAAGATCTCTGAATTTCAATCTGGTTTTTTAACTCCTTATTGACAATTTCAAGTTCATCGGTCCTTTCGATCACTCGCTCAGCCAGTTTTAATTTGTATTCCCGTAATTCTTTAGCCACTTCCTGTTGGGAATTCAGTAGAAAAAAGATCACTTTAGCCATTGATGCGTTCATTATATTACAGCTGGGCCGTTTATTATTCTGAAGGTAATCAAAGACATCTTCACTTCCGGTCACTTCAAAGATCATATCAATTTCAGGATCATTCAGTATCTCTTCAGACTTAGGATCCTGCTGAATTATGACATCATTTCTTTTTGCCAATAGTAGTCCGGGAGCCTGGGGGTCTGAATCACACATGTATTTTACATGAATACCGGGTATTTGAAGGAGTATAGTGAGAAGAGATTTACCGGCTTTTCCAGCCCCGATAATGGCGATTGTGTTTGTCCTGGACATAATCTTTACTTTAGAGATTATTTCAGCATATCACTAACGACAGATATGAGCTTTTGGGGAGCAATGGGCTTTTCCAGAAACTGATCAACGGGAAGATATACATCATCTCTATCCTTATTTGAGAAGGTTCCGGCATATTGCCCCTTTTCATTGATAGCCGAAAGCATTAAGAGGGGAATATTTTTTGTTGTTTCATTGTGCCGCAATTTTCTGGCCATTTTGAATCCCGCGTCATCTTCTTCAGGGAAAATGACATCGAGTATGACAAGGTCGGCCTTATATTTAATGATATTTTCGACTAAATCTTCTGGATTTGTTTGAAAACCGATCTTATGACCCTTTGATTCAAGTACCATTGATACAGCATCAATAATATCTTTATCATCATCTACAATGTAAATATTACTCATTTAAGCCTCCAGTTTTTTTCCAATCTGAATTCTAATTTTCAAATAGCCCAATAGCAAATATTATTGCAGGATTCTGTAAGAATTTACACGAAAATGGGGGAAATAGTTATGAACCCCGATGAAACCCCGTTCAAAAAAGGGAGAATGGGAAATCAATTTGGGTATTTGAATTTTATGATTACCCTACATGTTTGTCGCTATATATATAAGAATGAATATTTATCGATAAAAAAATCATTAATGTTTTTCCCTCTTTTGGAAAAAAAGTATTATAATAAATGGAAAGGAGTCTGGGTAATGATGAAAACATGTTTTATTAAAGACCAGGATTTCCCAGTGTTTATTAAAAATGTGATCGCTTCTGAGAATCTCATCGGACCGATCGCAAAACAGAATAAATTTGTTTTTGATAAACTGGACAATCCCGAGGAACTTCGGCTTGATTATGATGTCACTATTCTTCCACCTAAAAAGTACTTTTTTCCACCTTCGCAGAAGCTTATTGAATTTGATGGTGAAAAGTATCATGACTGTATCGATCCCAAGAAAATAATTCTCTTTGGTGTTCATTTCTATGATATAAAATCATTGGATATGACAGATTACCTTTTTACTGAAGGTAAGACCGACATGAACTATATGGCAAACCGCGATGCGGCAACCATTATTGGTTCCAATATTCAGAATGTGTCAGAACGGGCATTCTGGGGTTGTATCGGACGGGAAGTCAAACCGAAGGGGCATGATGGTTTTATCACCAGATTAAAAGATGGTAGTGGTTATGTTTATGAAATAATAAGTCATAAGGGCGAATCTCTTTTAACTTACGGTATTTTCCGTGATGCTACAGAGGATGAAATTTCAGCTGCTACACGGGTTAATGAGGAAATTATGCTCGAGTGTGAAGCAAGGCTTCCTTTCCCCACAGACCAGCTGGCTGAAAGAGTTCGGGCCGAGTTCAATAATGAAGAATTATGGAATGAATTGGCAGAGGGATGCTTTTCCTGCGGTACATGTAATACAGTCTGCCCAACCTGTTATTGTTTTGATGTTCACGACCAATGGAATTTAGATCAGAAATCGGGATCTAGGAACCGTTACTGGGATGCCTGTCTCACTTCGGAATTCGCCAAAGTTTCTTTAGGGGCGGGCAGTTCGGAGAATTTCCGCAGTACAAGAGGGGAGCGATTCCGCCATAGAATTATGCGGAAAGCTGTCTATCTGAATGATAAACTCGGTGGACCGGCCTGTGTGGGCTGTGGACGCTGTTCCACATCCTGTACCGCAGATATTGCCGATCCCGCCAGAGTCTACAATAAAATAATGGAACTGGAAAAAGAAGCGGAAGTGGCGGCACAGAGATCTCAGAACATATTTATGCCGAAACAGGCTATGATCCTCAGGGCTCATCAGGCCACTGCAACAGAGAGACATTTTACATTGAAGATGGCCGATGGAAGTTCTGTTCACTTTGAACCGGGTCAGATACTGGAAGTGTCTCTCTTCGGTTATGGTGAAATCCCTATCGGTTATGCCAGCTCTCCCACAAGAACCAGAACTTTTGATATTGTTGTCAGAGCAGTTGGCCGTGTTTCTAAGGCTCTGAATAAACTGGATGTGGGTGATTCCATGTTTGTCCGTGGTCCGCTTGGTCATGGATTTCCTATGGAAAAACTGCGGAGTCAGAACATATTAATCATCGCCGGCGGTATTGGACTCTGTCCCACAAGAAGTCTCATTCAGTACATTATGGACCGCCGTGACGAATTCGGTAAATTCACTCTCTTTTATGGAACCAGAAGTCCTTCGGAAAGAATGTTTCTCGATGATTTAATAGATTGGCATAAATCCCCGGATATCGATTTTTTTGAAACTGTCGATACAGCAGAAGATTCATGGGATGGAAATATCGGAGTCATAACCACTTTGTTTGAGAAAAGCAAACTGCCGTCGGACACGAGGGTAATTATATGCGGTCCTCCTGTTATGTATAAGTTTGTCATACGGGAACTGGATAAAGCGGGGATCCCTCACGACAACATTTACGTTGACCTTGAACGTCGGATGAAATGTGGTATAGGGAAATGTGGTCATTGTCAGATCAATGATAAATATGTCTGTAAAGATGGTCCTGTGTTTCCTTTCTCCGAAGTAGAAGATCTTGAGGAGGCATTATAATGGGAAAACCTAAAGTCGGATTTTTTGATTTTTCCAGTTGTGAAGGCTGTCAGATTGAACTGACAAATTATGGTGATGCGGATTTCCTGGAACTTCTGAACCACATTGAAATTGTTGAATTTCGCGAGGCCATGTCCGAAAAAGCGGATCATCTTGACATTGCCTGTATTGAAGGAAGCTTTACCAGAGAGTCGGAAAGGAAACGTCTGGAAGATATAAGAGCCAGAGCCGATGTGGTCATATCCTTCGGAGCCTGTGCTTCAACCGGGGGAATAAATGCTCTCAAGAATCACCAGTCGGATTTTAAGGAATATGTCTATGGAAAAGATGCTGATTCTCCTCATCTTCAGAGCAACCTCAAGGCTCTTCCCGTAGAGGCGGCCATTAAAGTTGATTATAAAGTATTGGGTTGTCCCATGGATAAGTATGAGTTTCTCAATATTGTCTCTTCTCTTCTCCATGGAAAAACACCGTACATTCCCGATTATCCCGTCTGTGTAGAATGTAAACGCCGTGAAACCATCTGCCGCTTTGATCTTGGAGATCACTGTCTCGGTATGGTTGCCAGGGCCGGTTGCGGTGCACCCTGTCCGGCTGATGGGATACCCTGTGAAGCCTGTCGTGGTTTTGTGACAAATCCCAATGAGGACTCACTGGAAAAAGTGCTGATTGACCATGGTATGCCGGAGGAACGTGCCAGAACAAAGTCCAGGATGTTTACCAATACTATGAGGAGTGATGCCTGATGAAAAAAGATGTAAATATCAATGTACACCATCTGACCAGGGTAGAAGGTCATGGGAATATACTGGTTGATGTAAAAAAAGGAAAAATTGAAGAGTGTACCTGGCAGGTCCCCGAATCTCCCCGGTTTTTTGAAGCCATGATAAGAGGACGACACTATACGGAAGTTGCCAGAATTACCAGCCGGATTTGTGGAATCTGCTCCATTGGTCATACTCTGGCCTCTGTGAAAGCCACGGAATCGGCCTGCGGAATCGAAATTACCGAACAGGTAAAAAAATTACGGACGATTCTCAAGCATGCGGAAAATTTTGATTCCCATGTCCTTCATGTCGGTGTTCTTGTCGCTCCCGACCTGCTTGGAGCTCCTTCTGTATTTCCTCTGGTTGCCAGTCATGGACCGGTTGTTGCCTGTGTTCTCAGACTGAAAAGACTTGGTCATGAGTGGGGATCTGTTCTAGCCGGACGAACAACTCATCCGACAACAGTTATACCCGGTGGTTTTTCGAAGATGCTGACAAAAAAGGACCTGGTCGATTTAAAAGAGAAAATTCTGGCTTCAGTAGATGATATTAATACTCTTGTGGCGACTGTGGCCTCTCTGGCCCCGAATATTCCCGCCTTTGACCGGCCGACCGAATATGTGGCTGTTTCATCTGATGATGAATATGGTCTGTATGACGGATTAATTCAAACCACCATGCCCGATGGAAAAAAAGAGCGCTTTTCTGTAGCCGATTATAAACTTGTTACAAATGAATATGTTTCTCCCAATTCCACGGCAAAGTACGCCAAACACAATATGGATAGCTATGCAGCAGGAGCTCTGGCCAGATTCAATAATAACAGGGAGCAGCTTCACCCGGAAGCAAAAAAAATTGCCGAGGCTCTGGGAATGACTTCTCTCGTAACGAATCCCTACCTCAATTCTGCCGCACAGGTTATCGAGTGCGTACACAGTGTGTACGATTCACTCCGTCTGATTGACGAACTTGTAGCCGATCCCGATTATGATCCCCATCAGGAACTGGTTAAACCGACCCGTTTCGGAAATGGCTCGAGTGCTGTTGAAGTTCCAAGGGGAATCCTCTTTCATGAGTACACCTATGACAAAGAGGGTATGTGTATTGGTGGCAACTGCATTATTCCGACCAATCAGAATCACGGTAATATTCAGCTGGACTTTGATAAGCTTGTTCCCGAGATGTTGGAGGCCGATAAGAGCGAAGAGGAGATGACTCTAGCTCTTGAGATGCTGGTGCGGGCTTATGACCCCTGTATTTCCTGTTCCGCACACTATCTCGATGTAAGATTTAAAAAGTAGGGAGTAGGAATAGGAAAACCATGAAATATTTAATCGGCTTGGGGAATTATCTGATGTTCGATGACAGCATTGGAATCAGAATTATAGAACATGTTGTTGAAAATGAACTGGATAAAGAGTTCAGGGCTCTTGATATGTCGGGGAATTCTCTCAATATACTGTCCTACCTTTGCCGGGAAACTGATAAAATAGTCATAGTCGATACGGCCAATTTGGGTGAGAAGGCGGGCGATTACCGCCTTTTCACTCTTGATGAAGTGGATAGTACAAAACCGATAACGGGGATTACAAGTCATGAAGACGATATGATTCAGGCCCTCCGTTTTGCCAGAGATAACGGATATTATCTACCGGAAATAGTCTTTATGGGTATTGAGCCTGAAACTGTGAGAATGGATTACGGCATTTCTGAAACAATGGAAAAGAGATTTACCCAATATGTTGATGTCGCCATAGAGGAATTGTTATCGCCGAATAAAATCCACTGAGACTTTGCTTAATCACCCACACCAAAATCGGTATTGACCCATAAAACGTCGCATTTATCGACATGATTCAGGTACTCATACTCTTGCTGAAACCATTTTATGAGATTATAATCAGGTTCAATATCTGTTGAATTCTTTACAAATACGTTCACTGTAAAGTGGTTAAAGTTTCCGGCTGCTATTTCTATATCTTTGGTAATCATCTCCCGGGTCTGACCTTTTATACCGACCATTAGACAAACAGAGTCAAAATACTCTTTAATCTCATCGATGCTTGTATAACTGATCCCTTTACATAGAATATTTTCCCGAAAAGAAGAATTGAAACTCTCTATCCCTGTTTTAACCATTGTCTCGATGGCAAAAAAATTCTTCATCTCCTGAATTTTCTTTCTGTACATCCAGTGGGATTCGAAAAAGAGAGCTTTTATGGATTTCACCCGGATGATCTCCTTTATTTTTTCAAGGGTCTCCCGGGGTAACTCAAAAATATTCCCGGAGTTGATGACTTCGAGCACGCCATATTGTCCTGTTATGTTCTGAAGAACGTCATCATTAATACGGGCATTTGAAACTTCATCAGAAGAATTATCATCTATATAGTCACAAAAACTGCAACGCCCCCAGCGGCAGGGACTTCCCTTAAGCAAGACAATTTCCCTTGAGATTTTATGTTCTATTACACTATATCTGTTCATTCTTTTCAGAACCCCTATTACTCTCCCCAAAGAGAAGAGGGTATAAACTGATCTACGATCACTTGATATTTATTGCTTTTTACAATATAAACTCTATTGCTGTCTATAGACAGATGCAGTTCGTAACCATCCTGCAAAACAAAACTAGGAGTTCTTTTATGAGTAATTTAATGGTATTTTTAATCTTTGCATTAGTAAACTTTGCATTGATTACAGCAGCATACCGATTTTGGGGAAAACAGGGAATACTGGCCTATATAGTCCTCAGTGTTATCGCTGCTAATTTACAGGTGAATAAGGGCGTTTCTTTTGATTTCGGCCTCTTTGAGCTTGAGGCTACTTTGGGTAATGTCATGTTTGCCGGCATATTTCTGGCTACAGACTTGCTCAATGAGAAATATGGATTTGCCGCGGCCCGTAAAGCCGTGCTTATTTCAATCTTTGCCAATCTGTCTTTCGTTCTTATTATGTTTATTTCCACAATATTTCAAGGTCTGGATTACAGCTCGGATTTTACCAGTGCTCTGGATCTTTTCTTTGCCATCAATGGTGGTACTTTAAAAGCCGTATTGGTAGGTAACACAGTCTTTTTTATCAGTCAGAGCCTTGATGTGTTTGTCTATGCCAAAATTAAAGCGTGGAACAGCAGCAGTAAAACTCTCTGGATTCGGAATAACGGATCTACTTTGATTTCACAGTTAGTCGATACGGTGCTGGTAACCCTGGGTTTTGCCTTGGTTGGAATCTTCCCCATGGAGATTGCCGGTTCTGTCATTATTACAACTCTGGTTGTGAAATATATAGCCGCTTTAGTGGATACCCCTTTCCTTTACCTTATGAATCGCGTTAAAGCGAAAGATTTAGAACCGGTTGTGGTAACAGCTTAATTCATTTAATCGGCAGGAAGAAAGATTCCTGCAATCAATAACCGGAGAGGGGATACCTCCCCGGTTTATTTATAATATCCGCACTATTGAAACGAGCTGTAATTGGAGAGAAATCTCCATTTCAAAAATACTCTGTTTGGAGATTTGTAAATCATAACTTAATAATCTAAAATTTTAACTGATATGAGATCAATAACAAGGAAAAGTATCCGAACTATTTATTACATAATAACTCTATTAACGCTCATTATTATTGCATTGGTCCTTTTTGTTTCATATATATCGAAAACTTTTGATAGAACAGAAAAAAATTATACACTTTTGGAAGAAAGTATCATAAATCAGAAAAAAAAATATCTTCAATCAGTGATTTTCCAGAGTATAACCAAAATTGATACATTGACAGAAGTGATGTCAGAATCATATTTATCTACTGCCGAGTTGTTAAGTGAGAATATAGCACAGGTAATTATAAGCAATGAAAGAGAGAGTGTTACTTCCATTCTTTCAGACAAGCTCCAATCTTTATCATTAGATTTCCCAATGGGGAGTTTTCAATATGTAATCTTCTACGATAAGGAAATTCTTTATTCTTTGGAGAGCAACAAACCGTCAATAATAGATGAGAGCAATTCAGCGAAGATAAAATCTATCTTGGAGTACAAAGATTATAAAATTATTGTATACATTTCAAATGAAGATTTTACCAATGAAATTCAACAAGATGCAGCTGATTGGATCAGGAAAATTAGCCTACCAGATGATGAGTATATCTGGATAAACCAAATTATTAACTTTGAAGGGGGTGACGATTACGCCATACGCCTTGTCCACCCCAATTTGCCCGATACGGAAGGGATGTTTTTATCTACTTCTATTGAAGACATTAAGGGAAATAAACCATATTTAGAAGAGCTGAATGGTATTAATGAAAAGGGAGAAGTTTTTTTTGAGTATTATTTCAAAAAGATGAATTCTGACAAGATATCTCACAAGCTAACATATGCTAAATTGTATAAGGAATTTAACTGGGTTATTGCGACAGGTGTTTACCTTGATGATATTGCAATGATTGTTTCCAATGATAAGGAATTAATCCAAAAAGAGCTCAACAGAGAAATTCTGGTTTTAGCTCTCTTTATTCTGATTATTCTGTCCTTTGCTGTTCTGGGACTTATTAGTTTTGAGAAAAAAATAAGCAATCTTCTTTTATTAAAAAATCAGGAGTTAGAAAAAACTAACCGTACTTTATCGGAAACTATGGAACAGTACAAAAGTGTCAACAGTGAACTTCAGAATTCTTTAGACGAAATTAGAACTCTGAACGGCTTATTACCCATTTGTGCTCATTGTAAAAAAATAAAAGATGAGAAAGGTTATTGGAATCAGATAGAATCATATATAGAGTCTCACACTGATGCTTTATTTAGTCATGGGCTATGTGAGAGCTGTGCACAAGAATTATATGGTGATAAAAAATGGTACAAGAAGAATAAAAAATCCCAATAAAAAATCTCCCTTCGAAGTTCGTGTTCATGGTAAAAAGATATTATTAAATTGGAAATAAATATTTAGCTATAAAAACGATAGAGGGTCATATGTGAAAAACAAAGAAGAGCCATAAGAAGTCTTCTTGTTCTCTCATATTATACCTGTTAATATATAACTATTATTTAATACAGGAAAACATATGAAAGAAATAATTGAGAGATTGCTACTAAAAAGATATAAAAATGACGGAATTGCTGAATCCTACAGCCAGGCAAAATCTCAGGTTTATATTTTATTGTTTCTGAATCTTATCATGTCCCTTCTGTTCTTTGTAATCAATACGCCCTTTATACGAATTGCATTGGCTTGTATATTTATCTCCAACCTGGTTTTACTGTTTCTGATACACAGAGGAAAGCACATCCTCTCCGGATTTGTAGCTATTGCCATGCTCTCCCTTATGTTTGCTTTCATGATTCTGGGAACTGAATATAAGTTCGTCTATGAAGTTTATATGATGACTGGTCTTCAGTTATTTATAATGATTATCTCTCTACTCATTACGACCAGAAGGCTCCATGTTCTTTTCCCCATGTTCATCGGCTCTTTTTCTACGGTTTATATCTTTTTTTTCAGGGCTCTGCCCGCACAGTTATCCGGAATGAATCCCGATGTAGACGATTATTTCATTTCTCTGTCCATAATACTGTTCTCCGGTTTTATTGTCATGGGGACAAATCTGAGAGGACGCCGTCTTTTGAAGGCAGTCGAAACAGAGCTTGATAAAAACCGCAGTAAAACAGAAAAACTGGAATCAATTATTGAAGACTTGAAAAGCGGCTTTAGCACGGGGGAAAAACTGATTGATTCATCAAACCTGGTTTCCCGGTTTGTCGACGAGATTAGAACCAATATTGAATCTGCCCGTGACGAGATTAATAATCTCTCTATTTCAGTCATCAGGTTGAATACGGCCAGTGATACAATCCGGGAATCATCGGATTCTGTCTCAAAAGCTGTAGAGAATCAATCAGCTATCATCGAGGAATCATCTTCTGCCGTTACAGAAATGGCGGTTTCTATCGAAAATATCTCTCATATTGCCAATGAGAGGAGGAAGGTCATTGAAAGGCTTTCCTCCGGCTCCAAAGTGGCTGGAGATGCCATAGAAAGTGCCTCAAATTCCATGGCTCATCTGAAGAACCTTATTTCTTCTATGGAAGAGATAAATAATGTTATCAATAGCATTGCCGAGCAGACCAGTCTTCTGGCTATGAATGCCGCTATTGAAGCTGCCCATGCAGGGGAAGCCGGGAAAGGCTTTGCCGTTGTTGCCGAGGAGGTCCGTAAACTTTCGGAGAATTCGGCGGAAAATGTTCAATTAATATCGGGGCAGCTCATAGACCTGCATGATTCCATTACTACCGCCAGTGATCTGAATATGACAGCTTATCAAGCCTACGAGGAAATTAGTACAGATATTGTCCAGGTTGTCAGTGGAATGGATGAGATTATCTACAGTGTAAATGAACTTTCCGAAGGAACATCGGAAATCAATAAAGGAACATCCCAGTCGGTTGACTCCACAGCAGATGTCAGAGATGGTTTTCTTATGGTCAATGATCGAATTCAGGAGATCTCCAGCGCTCTGGCCGTGTTGGATAAATCCTCCGGTTCAGCTCTTGGTTCAGTTGAGGACACTATTAGAAAACTGGCCATGGTCCAAAATGAAGCGGAGACTATGAAATCCATCGGTCAGCTCAATGGGGAAAACCTGAAGACTCTGGGCGGGAGATTAGCATCTATATAAAAGTTGTAGGCGAAATCCTGAAAATCATATATATTATTATAACAAAGCGGTAAGAGTGACATCTTTTTTTATTTTCAAAACTAATATACCGATAAGAGAGTAAATAGCATATTAATAAGTATCATATACAAGGGACGTTAATGAAAATAAGAACCAAACTATTAATCTTAATCATATCTATGCTTGCGGCAATGATTATCTCAATGGCAGTTTACATTGGGTTTCAAATTGTTATAGGAGTAACTGAAAAAGAAAAAAGTGAACTCTTGTCATTAAAAGATGCGATTCAGGAAGAACATATACAAATTCAAAAATTCTTTTTCGATAGAACCACTGTCCTTTACCAGCTTGAAAGTTTTGAAGAATCTATTGTAGAAAAAGAAAAGGTTCTGGCCAGAGTTAATAAGATTTCACTTCTACCTAAAATGCATAATAACATAGCAAAAGCATTAGACAGTATATTGCTATTAGATGATATTCAGAAAAAGAATCAGGAGAAGGTAAAAAAGAGTTTAGATGAATTGTTAATTGTAGTTGAAAATGTTTTTGGTTTTACAAATAGTTTCAAAATTAATGATATCAATTCTGAATTTTCCAAAAGCAGGCCTGATTATAATAAATTACTCTTTGCTGTAAATACAGCTAAAACTGAGATTTCCGGTCTGGAAGTCGGGCTTGAGGGTTCAGAAAATGTTCTGGACGAACAGTATCAGATAATCAATAAACAAATCTCAGCCCTAAAAAGAACGGGATATTTTATAACAGCCGGATTTGTCATAATCGTTATTATACTATCAGTTTTCATTGCTTTTATTACGGCCGGAAGAATAGCCCGATCTGTTTTAACTCTAGAAGCCAGTCTCACAACTATGGCATCGGGAGATCTTACTAAAGATATAGAAGCCACATCGAAAGATGAAATAGGGAATTTGAGTAATGAGATGAGTACCTTTCAAAGAGGGTTGAATGAATCGTTAAACAGATTAAAGAATTTTTCCAATGTGAGTCGAGATGCGAAAGAGGAACTGATAGCAACCGCATCGGAAACAACTGCAGCAGCAGTGGAGATCTCCGCCAACATCAGTTCTATTAATACGCAGATGTCCACATTGGACAAGAACATCTCTCAATCAAACAGAGAGGCTCTTGATATCTCTTCATTTACAAATGAATTAAGCGAACATATTGTTGAACAGACTGTCATGGTTGAAGAATCAACGGCTTCAATAACAGAAATGATAGCCTCTATCGAGAATGTCTCGCGACTGACCGATAAAAATCAGGAAATTATTAAATCTCTTGTCGATACGGCCAACGAAGGGGACCATAAGTTAAAAGAGACAACAGATCTTATAGAAAATATTAATTCATCGGTAAACGAGATTAACAGTATGGCCGGTATTATCCAGAGTATTTCAGCCCAGACTAATCTTCTCGCCATGAATGCGGCGATTGAAGCTGCACATGCAGGAGATCAGGGGAAAGGATTTGCCGTTGTTGCTGATGAGATTCGAAAGCTGGCCGAAGCTTCTGCCAATAATACAAAAGAGATTACTAAAAATCTTAAAGAGATCATCGGCCGGATAGAAAGTGCCTCCCATTCCGGTAAGAGTACAAAAGAGGCTTTTAATAATATCAATGATAATATTAAAGGAGTATCTGATGCCCTGCTAACAGTCTCTTCCAGTACTTCAGAGTTAAACGTGGGGGGGAAACAGATTCTGGAAGCCATGGCCAGTTTGACAGATATTTCTTCTCTGGTTAAAGAAAAATCGCAAGTGGTGAAAAATGGAGCTGAATCTGTGAATGGTATAATGGGGCAGGTTTCAGATATTTCCAGTATGGTTACAAATGCTATAACTGAAGTCAATATCGGCTTTAACGAAGTGACTGAAGCGGTAACGGGACTGAAACAAATCTCCGATAGGGTAGGTTCAGTGAGTGAAGAACTGAATAAGGAAGTTAATCATTTTAAAACTACCTGATCTCGAGTCTTAAAGGGTAATTAATTGTTCTTTGAGGATCCGTCTCTATACTTTTTTAAATGAAAGTATAGAGACGGTTTTTTTATAAAGGGAAAAAAGTAATTCCTAATGTCTGATAATCATGCTAAGATGAAACATTCAATTGGAACAAGTAACCGGTGGGAGATGTATTTGGACAATCGCGAAGTTATTTTAGAGATGCGGAATATTACAAAAAAATTTCCGGGTGTAACGGCTAATGATGATATTAGTTTT
Organism: Spirochaetaceae bacterium; assembly: GCA_016342385.1. Lineage (GTDB taxonomy): Bacteria > Spirochaetota > Spirochaetia > DSM-2461 > DSM-2461 > Spirochaeta_F. Next base: position 15,923 of record JAEINM010000011.1, read on the forward strand.
TCCCTAAAAAAAGGGGAAGTTCTGGCATTATTAGGGGAAAATGGAGCAGGGAAGAGTTCTCTAATGAATGTGCTTGTGGGCTTGTACAGAGCCGATGCCGGTTCTATATATGTCAATGGACAAAAAGTTTCCATAACAAGTCCTTCCGTATCGTCCTCCCTGGGAATCGGTATGATTCATCAGGAGTTTATGCTGGTCGACACCATGACTGTGGCTGAAAACATTATACTGGGGATTAAAGATCTCAATCTTGTTCCGGATATGAAAGCCATAAGTGAGAAAATTTCAGAGATTTCCGAACAATATCAACTGAAAGTCAATCCATCAAGTTATATCTGGCAGCTCAGTGTCGGTGAGAGACAGAGAGTCGAGATCCTGAAACTCATTTTCCGGGGAGCCAATATCCTTATTCTCGATGAACCCACGGCAGTACTAACACCTCAGGAATCGAAAGAACTGAATGGAATTATCAATCAAATGAAAAAAGAGGGTAAGTCAGCCATTTTTATCACACATAAAATGGATGAGGTCATGGCTTTTTCAGAAGATGTTTATGTCTTGAAACAGGGTAAACTGGTCGCCTCAAAGCGAACCAGTGACACTAACCCGAAAGAACTGGCCCGAATGATGGTGGGACGGGAAGTCCTTTTTCAGTTCGATAAAGGTGAGTATAAACCGGGAAAATCAGTTCTGACAGTAAAAGATCTCTGTGCGGTTAATTCAAAAGGACTTGAGGCTTTAAAGACTATCTCTTTCGAAGTGAAGAGCGGAGAAATCTTCGGGATAGCCGGAGTCGCCGGTAACGGACAGCAGCAGCTTATCGATTCCGTAACAGGGCTTCAGAAAATTAGATGCGGAAGTGTTTATATTAACGAGAGTGACTGCAGTAATAAAAATCCCATCGATTACATTAAAGCCGGTGTCAGTTACATTCCATCTGATAGGCTGGGAATGGGAGTGGCCGGAACTATGACTGTGTTAAATAATCTTGCCATGAAGGGTTATAGAGATAAGCCTTTTTCCTCTCACGGTTTACTGATTAAATCATATTTTAAAAAATTTGCGGAAAATATGATCGATCTCTTTAGAATCTCTACTCCCGGACCTGAGACAATTGTGAAATTCCTGTCCGGAGGAAATATACAGAAGGCCATTCTGGCAAGAGAAATAGATTCATGCCGGAATCTTCTCGTGGCGGCTTATCCTTCCCGGGGCCTCGATGTCGGGGCGACACAAGCTGTGAGAACCAGGTTGATTGAACAGAGAGATGAAGGAAAAGCCGTATTACTGGTCTCTGAAGAACTTGATGAATTATTAATGATTGCCGACCGAATTGCTGTCATGTTTGAAGGAGAGTTTATGGGAATCGTAGATTCCTCCAACACTGATAGAGAAGAACTGGGGCTGATGATGACCGGAATGAAGAGGGATCAAGTAAAGTGAAATTTGTATTTGAAAAACGGAAAACACAATTAAAGCGTTTATTATTTCTTATCCCCTTTATATCATTTGTGGGTTCATTATTTTTGTCCGGTCTCTTATTGCTGGCATTTAAAACAAATCCTCTTATGGTATATGGAGCCATGTTTAAAGGGGCTTTCGGGAACTGGTTCAATTTTCAGGAGACTCTTGTTAAAGCCATTCCTCTTATGCTGGCGGGTTGCGGTGTCATTATTGCTTTCAGGATGCGTTTCTGGAATATCGGTGCGGAAGGTCAACTTGTTATGGGGGGCATTTTTGCCGCCTGGGTTTCGCTGTTCCTCATCGATTTTATCCCTCCCTGGCTCGTATTGCCGGCCGCCTTTACAGCTGCCCTTATCGGAGGTGGTTTGTGGGCGGGAATTCCCGCCATATTAAAAGCAAAATTAGGTGTAGATGAAACCCTCACCTCCCTGATGCTCAATTATGTGGCCATCATATTCTGTCAGTATCTCTACAATGTTGTCTGGATCGATCCCAATGGTTACGGTTTTCCCGGATCTAAAATTTTCGATAAAGCCGCCTGGCTCCCAAGGTTAACAGGACGAGTTCATCTGGGTCTTATTTTTGCTCTCATCATAGCTTTGGTTCTCTGGTTTATGCTGAAAAAAACAAAATGGGGATTCGAGCTGAAGATAATTGGAGAGAGCCCGATGACAGCCAAATATCTGGGAATAAACATTCCGAAAAATATTATTATAGCTCTCTTTATCTCCGGTGGTATAAGCGGGATTGCCGGAATGGGAGAAGTGACGGGAATTGCCCACAGACTCACTCATGGACTGGATATGGGCTATGGTTTTACGGCTATTATTATAGCCTGGATGTCGCAGTTGAATCCCATCGCGGCCATTTTTGTCTCTATTCTGATGTCTGTATTACTGGTAGGAGGTGATCAGGTTCAAAGGACTATGGGATTGCCATCTGCCATCGGCCTGCTGCTACAGGGCATGATACTGTTCCCCCTCCTTGCGGGAGCCCTGTTCAGTGAATACCGGGTAAAATCTATTAAGAGTATAGGGGAGGCAGTAAAATGATTGGACTGATTACATCACTACTGGCCATTACTATCAGTGCCGGAACTTCACTTTTATACGCCACCATCGGAGAAATCTATACGGAGCGTTCCGGAATCCTCAATCTGGGAATCGAGGGAATGATGCTTATGGGCGCGGTAACATCTTTTGCTGTGTCATACTATACCAACAGTCTGTTTCTCGCCTTGTTGATTGCCATGGTTGTCACTGCTTTTATGGCATTGATTCACGCTTTTCTAACCATAACGATGAAGGCCAATCAGGTGGTCAGCGGCTTGAGTATAACTATTTTCGGTACAGGTCTCTCCAGTTTCCTTGGTAAAAGACTGGGTCCGGAATCAAATAATTTTAATTTATATGGAGTTAACGGGAAGAATTTCCCCGATATACAAGTTCCCCTGGTGGGGGACTGGCCAATATTCAGTGCCATTCTCAATCAGGATATTCTGACCTACATAGCCTATCTGATTATTCCTCTGGCATGGTTTTTTATGTATAAGACTAAAAAGGGATTGAACCTGAGAGCCGTGGGAGAAAATCCGAGAACAGCCGAAGCTATGGGGATCAATGTTATTCGAACGAGATATATATATACGGTAATCGGTGGTATGTTCGCCGGAATCGGGGGGGCTCATCTGGCTCTGGCCTACACTCCCGGCTGGAACGAACATATAACCGGCGGACGGGGATGGATTGTTATTGCTCTGGTTATATTTGCCATGTGGAATCCCGGAAAAGCGATCTTGGGAACACTGCTTTTCGGGGGGATCAATGCTATTCAGTTCAGGCTTCAGGCTGCCGGCACAGATATTCCGGCATCGCTTCTCAATATGCTTCCCTATCTTGTGACAGTTCTGGCACTGGTTCTGCTCACTGTATATGAAAATTATGGAAAGAGGAAAATCGGAGCACCATCGGCACTGGGGAAACCCTATATGAAAGAGGATAAATAATTTTTTAATAATAATAAGGAGTTTGGAATGAAGAAGAAATTGTATTGGCTGATTTTAATTATTAGCGCATTAACTTTTCTTACGGGTTGTCAAAAGAAAACAGATGTATCCGATAGTGGTGACAAAGCTGCTGTTGAACAGACAGAAAAATTCAAAATCGCATTTATCTACATAGGGGCACCGGGAGACCTGGGATGGACCTATGAGCATTATCGTGGTAAACAGATGATCGAGACGAAATACGGCTCTAAAGTAGAGACTGTACACATCGAAGATGTTCCTGAAGGGCCGGATGCTTCCAGAGTTATCAGACAGTATGCCCAGGAAGGTTATAATATGATCTTCACAACATCATTCGGATATATGGATCCTACTGTTGAAGTGGCCGCAGAATTTCCCGAAGTGTACTTTGAGCATTGCTCCGGTTACAAAACAGCCGACAATCTCTCCACTTATTTTGGTAAAATGTATCAGCCGCGATATCTGTCCGGTCTTGTCGCGGGAAGTATGACTAAATCAAATATTATCGGCTATGTAGCGGCATTCCCGATTCCAGAAGTAACCAGAGGAATCAATGCCTTTACAATAGGTGTGAGAAAAGTCAATCCCGATGCGGTTGTTAAAGTTATCTGGACTAGTACCTGGTATAATCCCACTCAGGAAAGAGAAGCAGCTGTTGCTCTACTAGATGCGGGAGCTGACATTATAGCTCAGCATCAGGACACGACAGAGCCGCAGAAAGCCGCTATGGAAAGAGGAAAACTGAGTATCGGTTATGACTCCGACATGGGTTCATTTGTCGGAGAGACAGTTCTCACCAGTCCCGTGTGGAACTGGGGTGCCTATTATACAAGAACTGTTGGAGAGGCCCTTGAGGGAACCTGGAAATCTGAAAGTTACTGGGGAGGACTAAAAGAGGGTGTTGTTGAACTGGCAAAAATGAGTCCCTTAGTGCCGGCAGATGTTGTTTCTCTCGTTGAAACAGAAACAGCTAAAATTATTTCCGGATCCTGGGATGTCTTTGATGGACCTATCAAAGATCAGGACGGAAATATTCTGGCTGCTGAAGGAGAGAGCATTGATGCTGGTAAACTTCTCTCTCAATCTTTCTTTGTTGAAGGTGTAGACGGTAAACTGAAGTAGTTTTCATAATATGGTTCAGTCTCTGAATAAATTTCAGAGACTGTATTACTTCAGTCTGTTAAATTCGAAGAGCCTTTTTAAATCCAGAGATTCTGTTCATTGAAGCTTTCAGACAAGTTTTTAAAACGTTCCCGGAAATCCTCAACAGAACTGATTTTGTGTCTTTTCAGTACAGCCCTATCCATAGTCGACAGATCAAAGTTGTTATCATCATACTCTGTCAGGCAGTCAGCCATATAGATTATATCGTTCAGATTGCGGATTTGATCCGGGGCATCTGCAGGATTGTGATGGTATTTCATTATCAGTTTCAGGGAATCCGGCAGATGCCATTTTTCCGCCATCAGATAACCGGTCTCATTGTGTCTTATTCCCGATAGAGCATCTTCAATTTCAGAAAGACGAATTTTATATTTCCTGCAGTAACTGAGAAGCATCTCATTATCATCACCAAAAATCCTGGATATGGGAAACTTCCCTATGTCATGGAGCAGTGCCGAGGTGTAAATGCTGTCATGTCTTCCGATAGAGGTTTTTAATTCCCGGGCAATGCGGCAGGAATAGTAGGCACATTTATAGGAATGATACCAGAACGCTTTCATGCTGTCCTCAAAGAGACTTAAGGTATTTTTAATCGACAGACTGATCATAAGGTTATAGAGTTCCCGGAGTCCGAGATATTTCAGGGCCGAGTTAATATCATCGATTCGGGATCCCGGCATATAGGCTCCTGAATTCACAATTTTCAGGATATCCATTGTCAGAGCCGCATCTGTACCTACTTGTTCACTGATACTTTTCATGTCGAAAGAACCGCTGTGAATCATTGAGTCCAGTTTTATAATATTTTCTTTTAATGGGGGAAACTGATCTATTGAGGAAATAATGGAATCCCGCATGGCAGACCAGCTTTGTTCATCCAGTGTTTCTTCTGGAATAAATAATTCAATCTTGTCTACGGAATAGGTAATGTTATCCGTATTGATTTCCCGGAATTCGAAAAGCTTTTTCAGAAAAAAGAGATCCCTGAAGATTGGGGGCAGGGAATCTTCATCAGATAGATCATTTATAAATTCTATGAAATCTCTTTTGTTTATATAGTCTTTAAAATCTTCAGATTGGATTTGAATAATAAAAGCTTTGTTGTTCCTGATTAGTTTAATAAAGCATTTTTCGGGATGACAGTTATTAATGGAAAAGAAGAGGAGTCCTTTTATAAGAAGTGAGAAATAGCTATGCCATAAATCCAATTTATAATAGTGAAGCGTATAAGAAAGGAGCTGTTCCATCTGTATTATGAAATAGTCATCAAGATTGGAAACTTTTAAGGTAATTTTATTATTTTTTTGCAGTATATTTTGAACTTTTATAGAATAGTTGTTAATACCTGTTGTTTTCATCTTCTTCTTTAGCTCTTTTAATTCGGATTTATCTTTTTTATCGGCTTATATCCTGATTTTCTATCTAAGAAAAAATAATCAGAGCCTTCTCTTGTGTTCTTTTGCCTAAGAACATCCTTCGTTGATCTTGAACTATACTTTTTATCAATGAATCTGAAGAATAATTGAGCATCTCTATCTTCCCTGATTCCCAGTCTTTGAGTTTGTATTAGAATTTCCGGTATATAATCAGAATCCTCGATAAAAAATCTATCTTTATCAAACTGTTTCTTATCCCATTGAAGGACTTTCAGATTGAGTGATTTACACAATAATGTCTGACCAGAGCAGAGTTTCTGTAAGGGCCTTATTTTCCCTCTATGCTGCACGGGATTCAACTGCTGCATAATATCAGTCATTTCGCTGGAGATCAACGTATCAGGATGAATTATTCCCGATTTTATCAGAATAGAATTTCCTTCCCCTCTGGTGCTGATGCATAGGGAATCACCCCCTCTGGCATAATACATATAAATGGTACCGGGAGGCATAAATTGGGCCTTTCGTTTTTCCGTATAGCCGAGAGATGAATGACTGGCTTTATCATTAAAACAATAGGCTTCCGTTTCAATTATCCTGGCGGCGAGCCAGATATCCTTGTACTTGTGATAAATAACTTTACCAATAATGTTTTTAGCCACTTCCAGGGAGTCTCTGTCAAAAAATGTCTTTTCCAGCATACACAAATAATATGATTTATAATGATAAAGAGTCAAATTCCCCTCTCGAAATCCCCTCTCGATCTCCCCGAAGGGCATACTATTACCTACAAGTCCCTTATCAAGATTATGGTGAAAATTATAGGAAACAAATAAGTATATCTGCCCAGAAAAATCAAATTTCTTTCAATCCTGGCCCCTCTCGATCTCCCCGAAGGGCATACTATTACCTACAGGTTTTGGTATGTTCCTGGAAAAGAGATCTGCTTTAATCCAGGCCCCCCTAAATCCCCCGAAGGGGGACCAAAAAGACAGCTATATTCCTTCTCCTCCCTCTCAGGCTGTGTGAGAAGTCAACTCAAGCTAGAGAGAGGAGATAAGCATGTTATACTTGTATCATAATTTCTGCTGCTG
>JAEINM010000012.1 GCA_016342385.1 Spirochaetaceae bacterium
AGTGTAGCCTTTCTCCTGCTTCTCGAAAAGATCGACCGTGTAGATCTCTTCTCCAATCAAACGGATTGTCACTAGAGGATCCATATTTTGAGACTCGATAAAGCCTGTACACTTTAATCTGCTAAGAGTTTCAACACGATTTTTTATCTCTGTGGAATTATCCAGATCATTCCCATCCAGTGTCCAGACAGACTCCTCTCCCTCACCTTTTAATTTCAGAAGGCTCCTTGTTTTATCCTTAAGAATTTCCATTTCTTTAATTGATCCCGGAGCAAATGACAGCACCTGATTATCCCGCATTTTGTCCCTATTCATATCAAATATGGATTTGAGATCACCACTGACAGAATAGACACCACTTGTTTCTTTTATACGTATGTAGCTGTAAACACCACCAGAAGCTGTTTTACCCAGAAGGAATTCCCGGCGAAGTCCTTCCTTATCAAAAATACTGACAGTCTGGGCATTTTCTTCATCCAGATTATAACGGTCATAATTCTCTCTATCGCTAATTAGATCCATAATGGTCAGTGAGGCAGATTCTGACAGTAGCCTGTTTATTTGACTCGAATCGGCTTTATATCCTTCAGGAAGGATAATCCAGGAATCTCCCTCCTTTTTCAGTTCTAAAGTGGTCAGATTATTCTTCATAATTATTTTCTGAATATCGGCCTTCTCAAGTACTTCAAACCGGGGAACTTCATAATTGATTTTAGAATCTTTCTGCCCGACGATATAGATTACAGACACAAGTATAATAAGAGATAGGATAATATATTCTTTTCGTATTTTCACTCTCCTGCTCCTCCTTTAAACATCAAGGCGATTTTCTTCCGCCTCGATACCCAGACAAACCACATTATTAGTCCAAAAAGAATGACAAGAAGGGGTATAACAATAATATTAAAGGTCTTAACAAATGTTTTTGTACCGGCTTCGGTTTCGACAAGAGGATTAAACCCCTGCCCTTTTGATCGCATAATGGCATAATCTTCCCTGTCATTCAGATAATCAACAACATTCTGTATCAGCATAGAGTTGGGAGAGGAACCGGATTTATCAATGACATTATCTCCCAGAATAGCGGAACTTCCGAGAAGGAAAATCCGGGAACTGTCCGAACGGGAAAGGAATCCTTGATTATCACCTATCTCTTCAGTTTTGAGGGTAAAAACAGATCCGACAGGTTCTTCTTCACTTTGAGGAGCTTCAGGTATTTCAAGTCCATCAAAATAACTGGAGAAAGCACCCTCTAGAATCACCCCAAGAGGAGAAGAGGCCCTTTCATCACCAGAAGGAGGGAATATAGCCTGAGGATTGTAGAGATTGATATTTTCTTTCATCTGCCATGACAGATCTGAAGAGGAAAAAAGTGTTGTTGCCGAAATAGAAGGATTATCCTGTAAATTGATTTCTACGGGAGAGATATTCAACATGATAATCCCCTTTATATTTTTCATAAAGGAAACATCATTATTAATAGTATCCATACTGATCTGCGGAGCAAAATACACGGGCATCTCCTGTACCCCCCCTGCAGCATTGCGTGATCGCTGGATAAAACATTTTTCATCCATGACATAAGCGGACCCGAGAGAAACCCCATAGTGTTTTATAAGCTTTTCCAGGCCTGTAGAGAGGGGTGTATAACTTGGCATAGAACCATACATCTGCTCCTGCTGAGTCGGCATATTCTCACGAAAAGCATCGAGGAAAAACGCCACAGAACCACCTTTCATTATAAACTGATCCAGTTGAAAGAGTTCCCATTGAGAAAAAGCTTCTTTCGGACCGGCAATAATCAGTGTCTTGATGTCTTCAGGTATATCATCGAGTGTTACACCTTTAACATTATAGGTGTCTGAAAGTAAACCATTAAGATTCCCCAGAGAAGGACCGGGCTGCTGCATATAGGGATTGGAAAATAGAGAAGGAGTACCATGATCTGATAAATACCCCACACTCTGGTTTATACCTATAATTCTGTCAATAATTTCATTCACAGGTTGTTCCAGGTCTTCTGCAGGAATCATACTGTATCCGAAAAGGCTCTTATTGAGAAGATTTACAGTTGACGATTCACTACCGTACTGCACAACCACGCTGGCGTAGGCCAGGCTTTCCACAGGAACATCCTGAGATCCAGACCTTAGAGAGATTGTATTTAAACCATAGGAAGAGATCTCTTCATCTGGAAGAGTGGCTGGGTTTATCTGAGTGAGTCTGATTTTATTAAAATTCTCTTTATTGAGTCTGTTGATGACACTTCTCAGTCTTTCAGCATACTGGCGGATATCTTCATTGAGCTGAAACAGTTCCGGAGAGAGGTATAATTTAACCTCAATAGAGTCATCCATAGCCTGAAGAGTCCCGGTTTTCCGGCTGATACCGCTTATAGTCGTTGTTATGCTGTATTCCAGATTCGATTCGGTAGCCAGAGAGGGAATAACCTCGACCATATCACCCTGAATTATAACCATTCCCATATAAGCAGTCTGCAATTTCACTTCGTCCTGTTCAATATTCTGAATCTGAATAGGGGAAATCCGGTAGTCTTCAGCCAGTGTGCGCAGATCCCTGCCCTTTTCATCCACAGCGGCACCTTCCTGATCAAGTTTGTATAGGGAATAATTGAAATTCCTGTTTCCTTCCAGAGAATACTCTTCCAGAAGATCTGAAATCTGCTGTTCCAGATTGTTATAGGGCTGAGGCAGGTTTTCTGAAAGAAAGACTTTAATGGTGAGTGGATCTTCCAGTGTAGACACAAGTTTTTTACTAACAGAGGATAGGGAATAAACTTTGTTCTCTGTCAAGTCAATCCGGAAAAAGAGTGTAGTTGATACTATATTGATTAAAATAACTACAATAAAATACAGTACAAATCTGAGCCATTTTTCATTATTTTTCTTTTTCATATATCCCTCTACCTCCTTTCCATACTTACAAGAAAACTACTGTATAAAGAGATAAAAATTAGAGACAGAAAATAGATAATATCCCGGGAATCTATGACTCCTTTTGCTATGGAACTGAAATGAAAATCTGTTCCCATATATTGAAATATCCATAGGAGAAATCCCGGTACAAAAATGAGGACATTATCAACAATAGAGAGAAAGAAACAGATGGAGACACTTATAATAAAGGCGACTATCTGATTATGAGTCAAAGATGAGGCAAAAAGTCCGATCGCAGTAAAAGCCCCGGACAGTAAAAGAGCCCCTAAATAGCCCCCCCATACAGGGCCCCAGTCCAGATCACCGACGGAGCTCACAAAAAAGGCATATATTATGGTAGGCGCAATCATAACAATAGTCAGCACGTGAGCTGACAGAAATTTGCCTATAACAATTTCCCATTTTTCCAGAGGCAGAGTAGCCAGGATTTCAAATGATCCGCTTCTATATTCTTCCGCAAATATTCTCATTGTAACAGCAGGAATTGTAAAAGTCAGAATTAGAGGCAGAAGATTGAAAAAGTCCCTCATATCCGCTCTACCGGCCAGAAAAAAAGCAGAAAAGAAAAACCATCCCGTAACAACAAGAAATATTGTCATGATAATATAAGCTACAGGAGAAAAAAAGAGTGATTTAAACTCTCGTTTGAAAACAATATAGATGGATTTCGGTGACATTATTTTTCCTCCGATGTCAGTATTTTAAATACATTTTCAAGAGATTTTTTCTCCTGCTGTAATTCCAGAAGAATCCAGTCTCTATTTTTTACCGTCAGATACAATTCTGCTCTGAGATCTCTAGAGGAACTCAACTTAAAATCAAGCTGATTGCCATTGACCTCGCAGTTGACATCATCGACACCATCGATCTCTGAAAAGATAGCCCTTGCATCGTTCTGGTCGGCGTCCCGGAGAGAAAGCTTTATCATATGGCCCGCCTGGGCGGTAGATTTCAATTCATCCATAGAACCGTCAGCGGCGATTTTCCCTTTGTTGACAATAACAACTCTATCGCAGGTAGCCTCGGCCTCAGAGAGGATATGGGTAGAGAAAATTATAGTTTTCTCTTTGCCTATTTCTTTTATAATTGACCGGATCTCTGCAATCTGATTGGGATCTAGTCCCGAAGTGGGTTCATCGAGCACAAGTATTTTAGGATCACTCATCATAGCCAGAGCTAAACCTACCCGTTGTTTATATCCTTTGGAAAGGCTGGAAACAGTTTTATGCATAACATCGCGAATTCCGCATAAATCGGATAATTCCTTCAACCTCTGCTCTTTCTGACTCTTTCCAAGTCCCCTTATATCAGCAATATATTCGAGATAATCATACACGAGCATATCGGGATATATGGGGGAAGATTCGGGGAGATATCCAATTAATGTCTTTGCCTCTTTAGTTTTATTGCGGACATCAAACCCGTCGACATATATCGTTCCCTTTGTAGGGGGTAGATAACCTGTCAGAATACGCAGTGTTGTAGATTTACCGGCACCATTCGGTCCGAGCAAACCAAGAATCTGCCCTTCCGGAATTTCCAGAGACATGGAATCTACAGCACAGACATCGTCATAAAATTTTGTCAGATTTTGAATACTGATCATAGAACCTCCTTTTTACTGATTTCATTTCTATATTTTTACTCATAAATAAAATAATTATCTATAGAATTTATTAATACTAACAAATTAATCCATTTGGGGTTACATACTTTTTCCCTGGATTTATTACTTCTCTTTAAAGAATAATATAAGAAGGAGCGATTTCATGTTAGAACTTCCTGAAGCTTATTCAATAAGTCAACAGATAAAGAAAAACTTAACAGGAAAAAGGATTACTCATATTATCACTTTGCAGTCTCCCCATAAGCTGACATGGTTTAATGGGGATCCGGGAGCCTACAATAAGATGCTTATGGGTAAAACCATTGAAAACGCAACATACTGCGGGGGAATGGTAAAAATAGAGCTGGGGAAAACGACTCTCTTATTATCCGATGGCATTAATCTCCGCTATTTTGAAAACAGCTGTAATCTTCCCCCGAAACATCAGCTTCTACTGGAATTTTCAGATTCCACATACCTTTGCAGCAGCACACAGATGTATGGGGGAATTGTCTGTTTTCAAAATGGGATATATGAAAATGACTATTACAAAGCAGCATTAGAAAAACCATCACCTCTTTCCAGTGATTTTACAAAGAACTATTTTCTAAGTCTACTTAAGAGTATAAATCCTGAAAAAACAAGTGCCAAAGCTTTTCTGGCAACAGAGCAGAGGATTCCAGGACTGGGAAACGGCGTACTCCAGGATATCCTCTTCAACGCCTCGATTCATCCCAAAAGGAAAATGAATAGCCTGGGGGAAAAAGAAATTGAAAACCTGTATAATTCTATAATAGCAACACTGAGGGAAATGTGTGACCGGGGAGGGCGCAATACAGAGAAAGACCTCTTTGGAAATAGTTGCGCTTACCAGACTCTATTTTGCAAGAAGAATTTAGGACAACCATGCCCCTCTTGCGGATCAGTCATAGAAAAAGCAAATTATATGGGCGGGACCATATATTATTGCGGAAAATGCCAGAAATACTAATATAGAGTAACTCTGTTTCTCCCTTTTTCTTTTGAACGGTACATAGCGACGTCGGCATTATGAATTATTTCCAGATCATCTTTGATTTCAGGAGTATACTGGGCAATGCCAAAACTGGCCGTAATATGGATATCTCCCTCTCTGGAATCTACGGCCCCTTCAGATATTTTAATCCGGATTTTCTCAGCCCAGTCCTGAACATCGCGAATAGAGTATCCGGAAAAGAAAAGAATAAATTCTTCTCCTCCATATCGCCCGAAACTACTATTTTTCATCATAGATCCGCAGACAGTATCGGCTACATATTTGAGAACCCGATCTCCCACGATATGACCATAGTTGTCATTAACCAGTTTGAAATAATCCAGGTCAAACATCAACACAGCCAGCTTTAGATTCCTTTCTGAGGCTTTTAGAACCTGCTCCTCAAGAGCTTCACAAATATACCTTCTATTAAATATACCGGTTAAGGGATCGGTATTGGATATTTCTTCCAGGCTCTTATTAATCAGCAGAATCTCTTTAAGTTCTAATTTATCTTTTGCATGAGATGAAACATCCTGAATAGTGATGCAAATGTAGTTTTCCTTTGTTTCCGGATCTATTACAGGAATGAAAGAACAATTCTGCATCATAGTTCCCCCATTATCAAATTCAAAAAGAAGAGGCCTTTGTTCCCATGAGACCTTAGAAGTATTTTGAAGCTGACGAACTCCCTTAAATTTCATGGAGAGCCATAGCTTGGGAAGAGAGGGAAAAACATCGAAGAGATTCTGCCCGGACACATCCGTTTGCAGTTTCAGAGAGTGGCGGGTCAGAAAAGAATTCCATAGACATATTTTATCATCTTCATTAATTAACATCATACCTATATCGATTTTATTAAACATTTCTGTCAACAGCTTCAAATTCACTAATGACATTTAAGAACTCTCTTCTAAAATTTTCTGAAGGATTTTCTGAAGGTGTGATAGAGACTCGGTATCTATAAAGAAAAAAAGATCACACTGAAAATTTACGACATCTATGATGAAATCAATTTTTGAATAAAGAATATCTCCGTATTGCTGATACCCGAATTCAAAAGATTTATAGGCGACTTGTCTCAAGTTTTCCTCTTTTGAAGTGATTGCAGGAGATTCGAAAGTAGTGGGACTTTTAAAGAACTCCATAAGGAGATTCGACAAACATGAACTGATTAATTGTCCTGAAAGTTCTAAAAGGAAATCATTTATCTCTTCAGAACCGATATCATCCTCTGTCAATTCGAGTAAGGGCAATATAGTTTGCCGGGTTTTATAATTGAGAATGATGGCCCCTTCACCTTTAAGAGAGTAGTCATTGTGAAACTTCTGCTGAATCACTATTACTTTTTCTAATTCTCCAAACAGACTGCTTTTAATAATCGTTTCCGGTAAAACTTCAGAGGATTCAATATTTAGAGCGGGAACTTTCAGTTTTACAAAATGATTGAAAAGCTTAGCCAATTCAGCTGCGGATTTTCCCATGGAAACATTAATTAACTCCGTTAGCAGATCATATTCTTCATGAGAGAACTCAATACTGTTCATATTATGTTCACCTCTTTTAACAGATCTGCAATACGATCCTGATTAAGTGGTTTATTGAGAAATCCCAAAACGCCGAGTTCTTTTACTTTTTTTTCGGCTTCTTCCTGGATATCAGCTGAAATAACGACTGTAGGTATGTTTAAGTCTAATGTCTTTAATTCCTCTAAGAGCTCATAACCATCCATAACCGGCATTGTCAAGTCGAGAAACATAAAATGAGGGACAGATTCTTTTATCTTCCCTAAGGCTTCCTCCCCATTGCCGGCTTCAGATAAAGCATAATCTTTACCTGTGAAAAAAGAATGTAAAGATTTTTTGAGTACCTTGCGGGCAAATTCAGAATCATCGACAATCAATATTGTAAAACTCATATGAAACCCCTCTGTTTATCATTTTAAATAAAGATGACTGGAAATGCAAAATTATGTACCACAAAATACACATCAATGTAAAAAATCAGCCGAAAAAGCAGCTGCTTTCATACTATTTTATTACACTGGGATTAGAATATTTTCCCTGGCAATTACATGTTGGAACCATCGAGATATCCTCTTTCCTGAGCCATATCATATTCTTCTGTATTTTTAACCAGTTTTGAGATTATTTCTTTATGAAGAGTGACTGAATGCCGAGAGGTCTCCTCTTTAAGATAATTCTTTTCTTCAACAGCGATTTCATAATCATCAAACACACCAACAATATCATCGTCCTGTTTTAGAAACCATAAATTCTCTATCATTTTTTGCCCCATACATTATTCTCCGTCTATACAAAGCGAAACAGAATATGTTTACTGAAAATAATCTGAAAAATCATAGAGGAATCATTCCCTCAGAGGAGGCAAAATCATATTCATCGGAATAATCCTCCAACTCGTTGAATGTAAGACCATAGACTTTATACTTTCCCGTAGGATTATCCTCTTTTAAGTAAAACAACTCTTCACGAGCTATTTCATGATCATCAAATGCTGCTATCACATCGCCTTCCTCTGAAATAAACCATAACTTTCCAGACATTTTTTTCTCCCCCATTAAGGGATTCAAAGAGAGCAGCTTTTAAGCCTGTATTGTGATTTCTAAAGATTCATTTTTTTGCTATTTGAAAAGAATCCCCGGTTTACACTAATCCAAGCCAATCCAGACTGGAAAACCAGTCTTGTGCTGCACAACTCCTATACCTTAATGGCATTTTCCATTGAAGATGACAGCAGACTTCCGTTAGCATATAGGGTCCGTAGGTCTGCAGTTACAAAACTGAATACATCAAATCTTATAACTAATTTATATGTATTATTAAAAAAACCATTTGTCAATATTGAATATCAAAGATTCTTCCCAATAGACT
Source organism: Spirochaetaceae bacterium (assembly GCA_016342385.1). Lineage (GTDB taxonomy): Bacteria > Spirochaetota > Spirochaetia > DSM-2461 > DSM-2461 > Spirochaeta_F. Next base: position 8,473 of record JAEINM010000012.1, read on the forward strand.
CTCATTTCCATAAGGAGCCTACATAATAATAAAATAAATTGCCATTTTTTAATGTTCAATATTATTGCGTATTGACAGTTTATATCTTTTTAATATATCACTTCTTAGGCTGTTTGCCCCAGACAGATTTGCATTCGCAATACTGCCTGCTTATTTTATTTTGATTAAGGTTTTACTGTTATTTAGGCAGTAAAAATATGATTTGAACTCTATTAAAGGGGTTTAGTTAATTGAAGGTGATAAGTAGAGCAGTTGAGCTGTCCTGTAAAAAAATCACTGAAAAAATCTATACCTCAAACACCATGATTTAGTTCTTAATCCATTAAGGAGTATAGTGATGATAATTGAAGAAAAAATTACTAGACCATACAGTTTCCCGATGACAAAATTTATTTCGAGACAGAAGTTTGAAAAAGTTAAAGAATTCTCCAAGAATATTCAAACACCCTTTCTGCTAGTAGATTTAAATGTTATTAAAAAAAACTATATAAACCTTCAGAAACATATGCCGATGGCCTCTATTTATTACGCTGTAAAATCTAACCCCATGGAAGAGGTCATATTACTCTTAAAGGAAATGGGCTCAAATTTCGATGTTGCCACGGTTTATGAACTGGATCAGGTTCTTCGTCTGGGGATTACTCCGGATAGAATCAGTTTCGGTAATACAATAAAAAAAAGTAAAGATATCTCCTATTTTTATCTGAAAGGGGTTCGGCTCTTTGCAACAGATTCAGAAGAGGATGTGAGAAAAATTGCTGAAAATGCACCGGGATCAAAAGTGTTCTTTAGAATTCTAACAGAGGGAACTGGTGCGGACTGGCCTCTATCGAGAAAATTTGGAGCCCACCCCGATGCCATCTTGAGTCTTATTTCCCTGGCAAAAGAGCTAGAACTGGAACCTTACGGCTTATCTTTCCATGTGGGATCACAACAAAGGGATATTGGCGAATGGGACGGAGCAATTTCCACCTGTACATATATTTTTCAATCGGCAATGGAGATGGGCATAAAGCTGAAAATGATAAACCTCGGGGGAGGATTTCCAGCAAAATATCTTCATCCCACTCCGAAACTGGAGACGTATGCCAGAGAAATCACAAGATTCCTGACAGAGGATTTCGGCGATGATATTCCTGAAATAATTATTGAACCGGGAAGATCGCTGGCTGCAGATGCCGGTATTATTATTACTGAGGTGATATCGACATCATACAAATCAAAGTATGCTCCCAATAAATGGGTGTATATAGATATAGGAATGTTTGGCGGTCTCATTGAAACAATGGGAGAATCCATAAAATTTCCTATTTATAGTGAAAAAGAAGGAGAAGCCGTAGATGTCATTCTGGCGGGGCCTACTTGTGACAGTATGGATATTCTATACGAAGATTTTAAATATAAACTCCCCGACAGCATAAATGAAGGGGATAAGCTGTATTTTTTTACCACAGGAGCTTATACACAAAGCTATAGTTCAGTCGGATTTAATGGATTTCCTCCATTAAAAGTCTATATTTTTAAATAGAAAGGAACTCTGATAGATTATTTTTTTCAAAAAAAGCAGCCGTAAAACAGCTGCTTTTAATGAATAATCAGAATCTATTAATAATTGTACTGAGGTCTTTCAGTTCTCTGACGTGCTTCATTTACAACTATCTTACGATCTAACCAGTCAGTTTCATTGAGAGCGGAAATGGCAGCAGTTGCTGCTGATGCATCGCCCATCTCAATAAATCCAAAACCTTTTGATCTGTATGTTTCTCTATCAGAGATAATTTTAACACTAATAACTTCACCATACTGGGCAAAAAGCTCTCCCAGATCATTTTCACTTGCATTGAAACTCATGTTTCCAACATATATTTTTGTAGACATTGCTACTCCTTGTTCCGGTTTAAACCGGTAATTAATTGATAACAAGTAAGTAAGAGATTCTTGGTCGAATATGCTGATACATAAAAATTGAATAAAAGGATACGAAATGCAAAAAAAACGGGCTCTTAAAAAACAATTAGAAAATAAAACAATATAAGAATAAAATATCAAACTCAATGTAATTCTATGTTGACAATACAGTGTGCTCAAATAAATAACAAGAGAGGAATGAGGCATTTAAGAGAAATACTCATAATTCCTTTATCCCAGTGCATTTTTGGGGATAAGTATTTGGAACTCTAACAAATAAAATATGGTCAATACTGGTAAAAGATCTTTTATTAATGTCATAGAATTACTTCTGAGTCATATCAAGAAAAAAGTGCGATCAATATGCATAGTGCACAAAGTATCAGCTTGTTTACAAAAAGAGTTTAAGGGTATAGTATTTCCAGAATATATGACGAAGAGAGAGTGCAGTATGGACCAGTATCAGCAGGATTTATCAGACACTGTCGTATCAACCCTGCGGCAGATAATTCGGGCTATAGACCTTCAATCGAAGAAACTGACAAAAAAATTCGGGCTTACAGGCCCCCAACTGATTGTACTCAAGGAGATCAGCCGATCTCCTGAAAAACAGATTTCTGAAATTGCCCACAATATCAGTCTTTCTCAAGCTACAGTTACCAGCATTCTTGACCGTCTTGGGCAACAGGGCTTCACAATCCGTAACAGAAGCGATCAGGATAGACGAAAAGTCAATATCGCACTAACCGATAAAGCAAAGGGAATCCTCGAGAAAAACCCATCTCTTCTTCAGGACGAATTTACCGAACAATTCACCAAATTGGAAAACTGGGAGAAAAACATGCTCCTGTCATCGCTTCAGAGACTTGCCTTTATGATGAATGCCACAAGCATAGAGTCTCCACCGGTCCTGGTTAGCGGCCCCATAGCCGCATCTTCCCAGGAAGTGAAAAGATATCTCGAAGAAGATCATCAAGTCCTATAATATAAATTAGTGCTAAAAGGTTTTTTTTAGATATTTTCTCCTTTTTTTATAGATAATAGTTTTTTTGGTCACTATAGAGTTGAAAAATGTTTCGTATTCTTTGTATTTTATATATATAAAAGGAGTTTTTTTTGGCACATATAGATGTTTACCACGATGAAGATCTTGAAAAAGCGATTAAACGCTTTAAAAGAAAAGTAGAAAAAGAAGGAATTATCAGGGAATTTAAAAAAAGACAGTATTTCAGGAAACCCTCTATCTTAAAACATGAACAGAAAAAAGAACGCGTAAGAAAAGAACTGAAAAAAATCAGAAAAATAGAAAAACGCAACATGTACTGAATTTTCCCTTCCCTGATTTTTACATGCACAAAATCAGGGCTCTAACTAAACATTGAACTGACTGTAAAACTCTATCGTTTTCCAGTCAATGTGATTATATGAGTTTCAATCTGCAGAATAATTTAACTAAACCGAACTATCCAGGATTGCTCCCTTTAGAGGAACTTGAATCTTTGGATTTCGCTATATTCACTTCAGAAAAACAGCACTCTTTTATTTCGGGATTGAATATGATTCAATCCCGATTCCCCATTTCTAACTAATCTTAGAATTGGGTAAATGATAATGAACATACCCCTCAGAAAATGCAAGATCGTATTCATCTAAATAGTTTTCTAATTCAACTAATAGAAGTCCATAGACTTTGAAATGGCCCAATGGGTCTTCCTCTGTAAGATAGAACAATTCCTCTTGAGCTGATTCGTAATCATCAAATACAGCTATCACACTTCTTTTTTCTGAAATAAACCATAATTTTTCAGACATTTTACTCTCCTCCATTGCCTGATAAATAGAGCGCTGCTTTATGGATTTAGGTTATTATTTATATTTGGCTAATCTGTACACTTGTTGAAAAATATCCTCTATATAAGCCATTCCATGCCATATAAATAACAACTTTAATCAGTCTATTGCTGCACAACTCCTATACCATAAGGGCATTTACACTTGAAGATGACAGCAGACTTCCGTTAGCATACAGGGTCCGTAGGTCTGCAGTTAAAAAACCGAATACATCAAGTTTAAGAACTAATACATATTTATTTCCAAACGAACCATTTGTCAATATTTATTTTATAAATAATATTGAGAATGATGTAAATAATTAAGCTTTAGATTTTATTTAAGCCCTGTCAACTTGATTATATGAAACCCGAATTGAGTCTGAACGACTTTACTCACATCACCTATTTCTTTCAGTCTTTTAGTCGCCAGCTCAAACTGCAAGACCATTTTCCCCTTTCCGAACCAGCCGAGGTCTCCCCCTTTAAAAGCGCTGGAACAGGTGGAGTGTTCCATGGCCAATTCCGAGAAATCAGCTCCCATCTGTAGCTCCCCCAGTAGTCTTTTGGCCAGGTCTTTATCTGCGACCAGTATATGACTTGCTCTCCATTCCATATCCCCCTCCTGGTATTCTTCATCTAAAATAAATCCCCTACATTCTATAAATTAATGTAGGGGAGGTATATACTTGTAAAATGGATAATCTTACAAAATCATCTCTTAATTTTCTCACATCCTCACATCTCGATAGAATGGCAGATATACGTTTTAAAAATCATGATATTAATGAACTGATTAACTCGCCAAAGGCCCGTTTTATAGTAGTAAAAAATGGAGAGAACCTTCTGTCAGATAAAGATAGAGCCGATCCTATTTCTTTAAAAAAAGAAAAACTCAATGGACTCACAATAAATTCTGAAAACTGTTATCTTCTCGGTACAAAAGATAATTTAATCTATTTTACTTTAGATTTAGACCTTTGTGACAACGAATATCTCCCTGATAAAACTACAGAGTTCTTAAATCTGCGAAAACACAAGATTAATGAGAAAAAGTGGACTGGTTCTCTTCTGGCCTATTCCAATTCTCTGATCTCGTGGCATCAGAATCATAAATTCTGCGGAAAGTGCGGTTCTAAAACCAGTCCGAAAGAATTGGGTCAGGCACGATACTGCACCAATGAGAACTGCGGTATCCCCCACTACCCCAGAACTGATCCGGCCATAATCGTCGTTGTAACGAAAGGTGATAAGTGCCTCATGGCAAGAAAACCCGAATGGACCGAGGGTTTGTATTCTCTTATTGCCGGTTATGTCGATCATGGAGAATCACTTGAAGACACAGTCGTTCGGGAAGTTCTGGAAGAGACATCAATTAAAGTACAATCTGTTCACTATCACTCATCACAGCCATGGCCCTTTCCCTACACACTTATGGCTGGATTTGTTGCTGAAGCGGAAAATGAAGATATAGTAATAGATCCACATGAACTGGAAGAGGCAAAATGGATGACCAGAGAGCAGATAATTGAAGGATTAAAAAAAGGGACCCACAAGCTCCCCACAAGTTTTTCCATCTCCCACAAACTTATAACCGACTGGTTTGATCAGGGAGAATGTGGAAAACTGGCCGATTATTTATCAATAGATTAGGGGCTGTTGCCAAAGAACACAGATTTTTGCGACCACCCCTCTAAGCCTTCTAAATCATACCCATTTTTATCTGTTTCTGCATTTTATTCCATGACAGAGCCATCCATAAAACCGTTAAAACAGTAGATAATACATCGGCTATGGGAGTGGAAAACCAGATTCCATTCACACCCATAAGAGGAGGTAAAAACAGTACGAGAGGAATAAGGAAAATGAACTGTCGGGAGAGTCCTAGAAACATGGCCGGCCCGGCTTTACCGACGCTCTGGAAATATGTCCCACCGATGACCTGAATACCTATCAATGGTAGTGCCAGTGTCATTTTCCTTATGGCAGAGGTTGCCACATGAATCAATTCCTTATCTGTAGTGAACATACCCATCAGTAGCCTCGGCAAAAGCTGAATCAGCATGAAACCGAAGAGGGACATGGCTGTAGTTGTAATAAATGAAATTCGGTTAACCTGTGCCAGCCTGTCATACTTTTTGGCACCGAAGTTATATCCGGCAATGGGCTGATACCCCTGGACAATCCCGAAAAGAGGCATAAAAATAAACATGAGAACTCTATTGATCATTCCGTAAGCCGCAATTGAGATATCTCCTCCGTAGATCTTGAGAGAATTATTGATGACAATTGCCAGTAGACTCATACCCGCCTGCCTTACAAATGTGGGAACTCCCAGGAGAACCATTTCTTTCACATATTTAAATTGGATCTTAAATGAACGTCTCTTTAAGGGTAGATGACTTCCCCCTCTTTTATAAAAATATACAATATAGAGAAAAGCACAGAACTGACTGATAACTGTTGCTATAGCGGCTCCTCTGATACCAAGATTAAGTCCATAAATACCGATCCTTAGACCGGAGAGAGTAAATCCGATCCATTCAAAAATAAAAATCGGGTCGAGAATAATGTTCAGACCCGTACCGATTATCATGGTCATCATGGCTATTTTTGCCTGTCCCTCTGCACGACTGAGATTATTCCCTGTCATGGCAATAGCCAGAAAGGGAGAACCAAAAAATATAACAGACATATACTCTCTGGCAAATGGCAGAATCGTTTCAGATGCACCGAATCCCTTAAGAACCGGTTCAATAAAGAGTAACCCCAGAGCGGATACTACAATGGCTGTGATAAAAGAGATCGATAGAGCTGATCCGGCAACAGAGGCCGCTTCTTCATCGCGACCTTCCCCCAGGCGTCTTGAAACAATTGAAGCACCACCGACACCATATGTCTGGGCAAATCCCATGAGAAGCATTTGAATGGGAAAAGCAATGGTCAATCCGGCAATAGCCATGGGACCAGCCCCCCGTCCGACAAAAATGGTATCTACTAAATTGTAGAGACCATTGACAATCATACCGATTGTAGCCGGAACTGAAAGACGAATAAGAAGTTTCCCGACCGGTTCATTGCCGAGCAATTGTGTTTTATTTTTCAAAGTATAACTCCTGAATGGTGGAAAAAGTACCAGCCAAACCATATTAAGTCAAGTAACAGGAGTGTACGGAAATGTTCTGGATGGCTGAATAAATGAAATGGGGGAGAAAATTTATTTATCCATCACAACCTTACCCACATAGGGCAGATTCCTGTGACGCTGAGCGTAATCAATTCCATAACCGATTACAAAAACATCGGGAATGGAATAACCGGTGTAATCTACAGGTACTTCAACCTCCCGCCGATCCGGTTTGTCCAGGAGCGTACAGATTTTCAGAGAGGCCGGTTCCCGCAGGAGTAAATATTCCCTCACTTTTTCCAGTGTATATCCCGTATCGATGATATCTTCAACAATGATGACATGGCGGCCATTAATATCCTCTTCCATATCTTTTTTAATTTTTACTTCTCTCGAAGAACTCATGGAATTGCCATAGCTGGATACAACCATAAAATCAAATTTGGCATCGAGGTCTATCTCTCTTGCCAGATCGGCGAGAAATACTGTTGATCCGCGAAGCAGGCCCACAAGAATAACTTCCTGAACTTCGGCATAATCTTTTTCGATCTGTGCCCCGATTTCTTTGACTCTGGCTGCTAAAGATTCAGCCGAAATAAGCTCTTCAATTGTATAATCCATATTTTTCTCCCATGAAAAAATTATTCATTTCATATTCTCTGTCTCTATGTTTATATTGTCAATAACACAATTATACTGAATAACAGGAGAATATAAATGGCAAATAAGATAATTATAGAATTTCAGAATGGCTTTCAGGGTGTCTGCAGAAATGAATCGGGATCCTCTCTGGAAGTGGCCCCCGATAAATGGAGACCCTACGAGCTGCTTCAGACGGCTCTGGCCTCATGCATGTATTCAACTTTCCTCGATGTTGTAAATAAGAAAAAACTCGATTACGACAAAGTCGTGATTGCGGTAGACGGAGAGAAAATAGACGATATTCCCTCTTTTCTCAAAAAAGTCGATATCACTTTTACCGTACATGGGGCGAATAAGGAAGATGAAAAAATCCTTGCCCGATTTGAAAAATCCCTGAAACTGGCAGAAAAATACTGTTCGATCTACAACACCCTGAATAAAATCGCTGAACTCAATTCCACTCTTATTTTTAAGTAAATACGCCAAGGGCGATGTCCAGTCCGGGCATCTCTGGAAGACGGTCTTCAGGAACATCTCTAAGGGGTAGCAATTCGCCTGTACTTCATAATGAGAAAAGGTGTATTCTTGAAAACATGGATACAAAAAAACTGAATAATACATATTTCCTTATGCGCCATGGACACAGTCGGGCCAATGAAGAGGGAATTATTATCAGCAATCCTTCAATTGGTACAATTCAATATGGATTGACAGAACAGGGGAAAAAACAAGTCTTATCTGCTTCTGGTAAATTTCTGGAAACTGAGAATATTATGATTTACTGCTCTGATTTTCTCAGGGGCAGAGAAACGGCCGAGATTCTGCAGAAAACCCTGAAAGTGCAGGACATTAACTTTACACCTTTATTACGGGAGAGATATTTCGGTTTTTATGATGGACTCGATGACAATCAGTATCAGCTTGTCTGGGAAAAGGACAAACTAAATGAGAATAATAAACACAACTCTGTTGAAAGTCCGAGACTTGTTTCCAACAGAGTTGAGTCCCTCATTTCAGATCTGGAGAATAAACATGCGAAAATGAATATTATTCTTATCTCTCACGGAGACTGCCTGCAGATACTGCAGACAGTGTTCGATAATATCTCTCCCGCCAACCATAGGTCACTCAATCATTTACAGGTAGCAGAAATCAGAAAGATGTAATTCTATTCAGATAAAAGAGCTTCATCATTTGCAAACTCTCTTTTCCGGATATTATGAAATCTCTCTATAAGTTCTTTAATGGTCAAATTCTTCTTTTCTTCCCCTTTAACATCGAGGATAACCTCTCCCCGGTCCATCATGAGTAAACGATTTCCATATTTAATGGCATGCTCCATATTGTGAGTAATCATCATCGTAGTCAATTTAAACTCATTGATAAATTTAACAGTCAGGTCCAGGACGAGAGAGGCATTCTTAGGATCAAGAGCTGCCGTATGTTCATCGAGCAGAACCAGATCCGGTTCAGATAAAACCATCATCAATAAAGTGAGTGCCTGTCTCTGACCTCCCGATAATAATCCCACATTGTCTTTCAGTCTCTCTTCGAGCCCCATATCAAGATCTTTCAGTTTAGATCTGAAAAAATCCCGTCTGGATTTATTTAAACTGATTTTCAGCCCTTTAAATCCCTTTTTACTGCAGATCATCATATTATCTTCAAGAGTCATATTAGAGGCTGTTCCCAGCATGGTATTCTGAAAGATTCTCCCGATATGCCTGGCCCGTTTGTGTTCCGGTTCATCAGTCACGTCTCTATCATGAATGATTACAGAGCCTTCTGAAGGAGAATAACTACCTGATATTAAATTAAATAGTGTGGACTTTCCGGCCCCGTTACTGCCGATTATAGTAATAAAATCGCCCTTTTCTACTTTTAAATTGATATTCTTCAGCGCTCTGTTTTCATTGACAGTGCCGCCATTAAAAACCTTTCCAATATTATTCAGTTCCAGCATCAGCCCACTCTCCTGCTTTTTTTCTCTTTTCTTCTGGTTAATATCAATAGAAGAATAATCGACATTCCATAAATCAGTTGGAGATCACTTGGCTTTAAACTGAGAAATGTAAGATTCCTGGCGAGGAACATAATACCCCTGAAGGCTATAGAGCCCAGAAGGACCCGAATAGTCAGATAAGCTATCTTATTCGACTTGATTAGAAACTCGCCGATCATAACCGATGCAAGTCCCATAATAACGACTCCCCGCCCAAGATTAACATCGGCCTGTCCCTGATATTGTGCCGCCAGTGCTCCGGCCAGAGCCACTAATCCATTTGACAAACCGATTCCGAGCATTTTTAAAACTCTAGGATTAACACCCTGGGAAATAACCATCTGCTCATTATTTCCCATTGCTCCGAGAGTTAGCCCCATATCGGTGTGAAAGAAGAGATCAAGGAGCACTTTAATGACAAGAAAAACGATGAGAAGAAGAATCAGCATAGACCATGTGGATGACATAAATCCTTTGAATACACCATTGATTTTATCAAAAACTGTATCGACTCTTAGAAAACTGATATTAGGACTGCCCTTTTGGATTCGCAAGTTAACTGAATAGAGCATGGTCATTGTCAGAATTCCGGCCAGTAGACCTGGAACTTTCAGTTTATTATGTATAACCGCAGTTGTCATACCCGCAAGAATTCCAGCAATAAAAGTGAGGATAAAGGCAAGTATAAAAGGGACCTCTCCAATTAAACAGGCAGCCATAACAGCTGCCCCCATTGGAAATGAACCGTCAACAGTCAGGTCTGGAAAATCCAGGACCCTGAAACTGATAAAGACACCGAGGGCCATGATCCCGTAGATCAGCCCCTCGATTAATATGACTCCGGAAATCTCAATCATTTAACCTGACCGTTTTCAATAATAGTTCCAGCCTGATCAATGAGTTTCTGAGAGATATTTAATCCCAGTTCTTTGGCAACATCGAGATTGAGAACTAGTGTGAGGTCTGATGGATCAACCATAAATTGAGTGGGAATGGTTGCAGGATCTTCACCTTCCAGAACCCTGGCCACCAGGCGACCTGTTAATCTACCGTGTTTGTAATAATCAAATCCGTAAGCCGCCAGAACTCCGGAGTCTGCTGCTGATGTCGGATCTGCTGTAATAACGGGTATTCCGGCTTTCATGGCACTTTCAACAACTGAACCTAAAGCAGAAACGACTGTGTTATCAGTACTGATGTATATGGCATCAACTTTTCCGACTATAGAAATTGCCGCCTGCATAACTTCACTGGAGTTTGTCACTGTAGAGGGGATAAAATCCATTCCCAGTTCTTTGGCTGCGACCTCGGCCATCTCGGCTAATTTTACAGCATTGGGTTCTCCAGCTGAATAAATATGTCCCAATGTTTTAATGTTAAGGATTTTTGCCATCATTTCAATCTGCTCTTTAACAGGAGTCATATCGGAAACTCCGGTGATATTATTTTTTCCACTCTTCAGATCATCAACAAGACCGGCATCTATAGGATCTGTAACAGCGGAGAATATAACAGGAAAATCTTTGATTCCCGTCGCCAGAGCTATGGCTGTAGGCGTGGCAATCCCCACTGCAAGATCAACTTTTTCCATTTTAAATTTTGCCGCTATCTGTGAAGCTGTGTTCATATCTCCTGCAGCATTCTGCAGATCATATTCTATCTCTGTATAACCCAGATCAAACAGCTGGTCCTGAATTCCCTGTTCAATGGCATTCAAAGCGGGGTGTTCTACTATTTTTGAAATCCCGATTTTTAAAGTTCCTTCATCTTCATTCTGTCCTGCTGTAAATGCTGCAACAGGAATTATCAGAATCATCATTATTAACAGTATTGACTTTCTCATTGTGTACCTCTTTTTTTTAACATTGTTACTATTTGTAGAAACATTATTGCAGTTTATTCAAATTTATGCAACTTTATAATTAAAAAAATCGATATACTTTATAACTGACTGATAAAAACTGTTTTGGAGAAAATATGAAAAATCCCAGGGTTCCATCCTATTACATTCTGAGAGTGTTGAGTTTACCTCTTCTGCTGTTTTTCCTGTTAACCATGCCTGTCCTCATTAATCTTTTTACCAGCAACCTTCTGGAGCTGATTGAAAATGGGATTATTCCCATAGAGTTTATCAATCAAATCAAAGACCTGCAGGAAGAAGATTTTGAAGAGGGAGGAGAGTTTGAAAAAAAACTGGAGCAGGCTCTTCATGAAGATAGTGCTACTGTTAGTGATGCCACACAATTTTTTATCATCGTTCAGGTAGGCATAATCATCTTGTTTATAATATTCAACTTTCCCTTCAGAATTTATTTGAGGAAGAAAAAAAAGAGGAAAGAGATAAAACCGGTACTAGAGCGATATTGCCGATTATTGCTACAGCACACTCCGATAATAAACGCATCACTTTTTCTAAGCGGATTATTCATTATTCAAATTAATCAGATTAAGTATATTAATCCCGATACTGCAAGCAATCCGGTTCTTACGGGTATTTTCCAGCAGCTGTTTATTTTGTCAATAGTGTCTTCTCTCTTAACGGCTGTCTTCCTGTATTCATGGCAGAAATATCGTGTTCAAATGAAATATATGGAGCACTTTTTTACAAAAAAACAATTAAAATCCCGTATGGGCCGTCTGACATTTTCCAATATGAGATCAAGATTATTCATCTCTTCTCTCATGACCACATTTCTCCCCCTCATGGTAATGGTTTTTTATATGTTTCTGAACATAAGCACAATTAATATCAGGTCAGTTAATGATAGCAATTCCACACTACTATTGGGTGAATTTATAGAGGTTCTCAACATCTTCAATCTAAGAGAGGGATTTTTTCAATGGCTTGCCAGTCCCGAAACCTCTTCCATAAGGAAACTGTACTATATAGATGTTTCCGGTTTCATTAGGCTTATCGGCGGATTTTTCAGCGGTATAACGGTCTCAATGATTTACATCTTCTTCTTTCTCAAATGGACCAACGCTTCAATTACCAGACCGATAAATGAAATTGTCAGTGAAATGAAAAATATGACTAAAGGCAAAAAAAGCCATTATGCTGTAGTCCGGACTAAAGACGAAATAGGAAAACTCGGAGAGGGTTTTAATAAAATGGTTGACGGCTTAAAAGAAAGAGAAAAAATCAAATCTCTCTTCGGTCAGTATCTTACAAGAGAAATATCAGATGAAATTCTCAACGGTCATGTTGATCTGGGAGGAGAACTCTACGATGCCACTATCCTATTTGCCGACATTCGGAATTTCACCTCCATATCGGAAAAAATGAATCCCCGGGAAGTGGTTGATTTTCTCAACTCCTATCTTTCAGACATGATTGATGTAATAATTGAAAATAACGGAATCATTGACAAATTTATGGGTGATGGCATTCTGGCGGTATTCGGTGTACCCGTATCATCAAAAGACCATGCGGAAAGTGGAATAAAAGCTGCCCTGGCTATGACTGAAAAGCTGATAGCCCAGAATAGGGAAAGATCAAAACAGGGACTATTCCCCATCAAAATTGGAATAGGAGTCCACACAGGACCTGTCATCGGTGGAAATCTCGGAAACAGTAATAAACTGGAATATACAGTCATAGGAGACACCGTCAATGTGGCCTCGCGAATCGAAAACCTGACAAAAAGATACAAGTCTCCCCTTATCATCAGCGGAACAACCTACGATCATCTCCCTAAAGAAATGAAGAAAAAGATTGATATGAAAGCCATCGCCAATGTGGAGTTAAGGGGAAAAGAGAAAACCCTGACATTGTACAGTATGATATCATCGTAAATGGACGCACGGGATGGTCGCGACTATCCCGTGCAATAATACTATATACCCAGATAAGCCTTTTTCACGTTTTCATCATTTAACAATACCGAAGCATCATTAGTCATGGTGATTCGTCCGTTTTCAAGAACATACCCTCTATGAGCAATTTTCAGAGCCATGTAGGCATTCTGTTCAACCAGAAAAACAGTTGTGTTGTTTTCTTTGTTCACCCTTTTGATTATTTCAAATATCTGCTGCACAAAAATCGGTGCAAGTCCCAGAGAGGGTTCATCGAGGAGAAGCAGCTTCGGTCTAGCCATCAGGGCACGGGATATTGCGAGCATTTGCTGCTCTCCACCACTTAGAGTTCCACCCTGCTGGTTTTTCCGCTCTGCAAGACGGGGGAACAGTTCAAACATATAATCCAGATCCTGTTTGATGACAGCTTTATCTTTTCTTAAGAAAGAACCCATATCCAGATTCTCCTGAACTGTCAGCTGAGGGAATATTCTTCTCCCCTCGGGAACCTGGGAAACCCCCATGGCGACAATCTCATCGGGATTCTTATTGGTTATGTCATTTTCAAGGAACTCAATTGAACCGGATCTCACCGGGACAACTCCGGATAATGACATAAGAGTGGTTGATTTACCGGCACCATTAGCTCCGATTAATGTAATAATCTCCCCTTCTGCCACATCAATCGATATATCTTTCAGGGCTTGAATATTGCCGTAAAATGTCTGTATATTTTTAATTTTAAGCATCTATATCTTCTCCAAGGTATGCCTTTATGACTTCTTTATTGTTTTTGATCTCTTCCGGTTTTCCTGCTGCTATCAGTTTTCCGTAATCAACGACATAGATTCTTTCAGATAAATTCATAACAAGGCTCATATCATGTTCAATAAGAAGTATGGAAATATTTTCCTCATCTCTGATCCGTAAAATAAGATCTACCAGATCTTTGGTTTCCTGAGGATTCATTCCGGCTGCCGGTTCATCGAGCAATAAGAGAAATGGATCCGTTCCCATTGCACG
>JAEINM010000013.1 GCA_016342385.1 Spirochaetaceae bacterium
GGCGACCTTTCCCGTATGTCCCTGATAAACGGAACCCTTCTTCTCCGTAAAATGGTCCCAGATGGAAAAACCCTTGCCGTCGGCCTTCCAGGCACCTTCAATCTGATAGGACGCTGCTGCAGCTCCCCAGATAAAATCTTTTTTAAAACCCATAACAAAAGCCCCTTCTATATTTCATCTTTATTCTCTGTTTAATCTATTCTTTAAAAATCTGTATGGACCCTTCCATAGTATCCAATGATTATTATATGAATATAATAAAGGTCTTCTAGGCTCTATACAATAGAAACTTATTAATAGTAATATAAATATATGAAGAACTGGATGTTTCTCAACGTCACGAATCACGAAAAAAAACTCCCCTATTATATTTATGGTGCAGGCAGTTTATACGATCAGGAAGCTGTATACAGGCCTCAGGGCTGCCCCTGGTTTCAGTTGAATATCTGCCGAATTGGACAGGGAATATTGGATATGAACGGTAAAAAGGTAGAGATCCACGAAGGTGACAGCCTGATAATCTTCCCCGATGTGATTCATGAATACTATCCTGTCGGGAATAAAATGATAGTCTCATGGATAGCATTTGACGGGTTTCAGGTCAGAAGTATGTTCAAATCGATCGGAATCGATGTATCCGGAATTTACAAACTGAACAATAATGAACAGATACATGAAGCGATTAAAGAGACTCTGGAGATTCAGAACAGAACCATAACAGAACAGAGTTACGAGGGCTCGAGACTGGTATACAGCTTTTTATTAACCCTTATGAAAAATTATTCCGGCCATATTGATTCCGGTCAGGGTGATTGTACGATGGAAAAAATGAAGCCGGCCATAGATTTTATGAGCAGACATCTTTCGGAACAGATCACTATTGAAGAGATAGCCGAGTCCATGAAAATTACTCCTCAGCATTTCTGTATGATTTTCAAAACAGCTATGAATCAACGGCCCTTTGAATACCTCAATTCCCTTCGCATCAACCACTCAAAACATCTCCTTATAAACAACAGTGAAATGCAGCTGAAAGAAGTCTCTCAATTATCGGGATATCCCAATCATAGCTATTTCTGCCAGATATTTAAAAAACAGGAGAGACTTACCCCAGCAGATTTCAGAAAACTTTACAAACAGGATCGGAAACTTGATATGTAGGAATCTGTAAACTAAAGTTAAATGTATGATGAAAAAATCGCTCTTCATCCTGCTACTGACGGTATCAGTTTTTATATATGGTTCAGAGCAACCGGCAGGAATTGATTGTAAGAGTATAAAGGGCGTTCTTGATCTCTCGGAATCTCCATTTGATTCAAAAGGTCATATTAAACTGGACGGACAATGGGAGTTCTACTGGAACCAGCTACTTGAACCGGAAGACTTCAACAATGCCTTAATCACCGATTCAATGGAACTGCTGGAAGTGCCGGGGAACTGGTCCAATATACAGAACTATCCCTCTCATGGATATGGGACACTCCGGCTCATAGTGAAGGGATTGCAGCCAGATTCCACCTATGCAATTGATATCCCCGAAATGCTCACTTCTTTCCGGTTCTATCTCGATGGGAAAAAAGTCTATAGCAACGGAATAGTCGGAACAGACAGGGAAAAGGACAAGCCCCAGTTTCTTCCGGGCACTGTCTCATTTCAAACAGACAAGGGGTCTATAGAGATTGTGTGCCAGATCAGTAATTTTAACCACAGGAAAAGCGGGATCTGGAAATCACTAAAACTGGGAACAGATCAGATAATTAGAAAAAACAGAGAAAACAGGCTTCTCCTCGATATGTTTCTGGCGGCGGTACTGCTTTCTGTGGGTATCTACCATATGGGAATTTATCTCTATAGAAGAGAAGAAATAACAGAAATGCTTTTTGGTATTACCTGTGTCATTCTTTTTTTAAGAACCATAACAACAGGAGAAGTACTCATTACAATTATGATCCCCACCTTTCCATGGGAAATCGCCAGGAAAATTGAATACAGTCCCTTTTACCTGCTGGCACCTGTTTTCATGACCTTTATTACAACTCTTTTTCCCGGAGAATCAATAAAAACACTGAACAGAATTTTCATCACTCTCTTTTCTCTTCTAGGTGTGTTTTTTGTCTTCTTTCCAGTGAGAGTCACCAATAATGCCATAATTGCGGCTGAACTGCTTCTCATATTGGGAATATTATACGCATTTATCATTCTGATCAGGGCTCTGATAAAAAAAAGGGATCACTCTCTTGGCATCATTTTGGCATTTTTTATCCTTGCCTCAGCCTCGATAAATGATATTCTCTTTTCCCAGCAGATTATCAATACCATGTATCTGACTCCTCTGGGATTCATCATTTTTATCATCATTCAATCACAGATGCTTTCCCGACGATTCGCCACATCCTTTATAGATGTACGGGACCTCTCCCTCAGGCTTAAGGGGACCAATGAATCACTGTCCAGATTTGTCCCCTTTCAGTTCCTGGAATATCTTAAAAAGAAAAGTATTCTCGATGTAAACCTGGGAGACCAGGTACTGGAAAACATGACTGTTCTCTTCGCTGATATCCGGTCTTTTACCTCCCTATCGGAAGTGATGACTCCAGAGGAAAATTTCAAGTTCCTCAATTCCTTTCTGTCTCAGGTTGTACCGGTAATACGGGAGCAGGGCGGCTTTGTCGACAAGTTTATCGGTGATGCCATAATGGCTCTATTCCCCTATCCCCCTGATAATGCCGTCAGAGCCGCCATTGAGCTCCAGGAAGCAGTGAAGAGGTATAACAGGAACAGAGACCGCGCAGGATACAGAGCGATCTCTCTGGGTATTGGGGTTCATACAGGGCCACTCATGCTGGGGACAATCGGAGAAACCAACAGAATGGAAACAACTGTTATTGCCGATGCTGTCAACCTGGCATCGCGCATGGAAGATCTGACGAAAACCTATGGATGTAAAATTATTATCAGCAGAGAACTTTTGAATAAGCTCAGTACAAACAGCCATGTTATCAGCCGGACTCTGGGAGAAGCTTCGGTGAAAGGAAAAGTCAAACCAATTGAAATTCTGGAAGTTCTCAATAAGAACAGCAGACATGACCAATCGAGAATTGAGAGTATTTCCTCTTTTGAATCAGCCGTTGAAGCAATTAAAAAACAAGATTATGCCCTAGCCGGTCAGACCTTTAAAGAGATCCTGAATAAGGATCCCCATGATACAGCAGCTGCCTATTTTTACAATCTTTGTCTCGCGTCCGGATCAGAGGATGGAAAAACAATAGTTTAACAATCGGCTTGAATTATGGAAAAATGTATGAAATACTGAGCTGAGGTGCACCATGTCCATTTTTCCCAATAAACCCGATGATAATTTTAAAACTTTTGTCTATGAGCAATTCAGTCGAGTGGGAAAAGCGCTCTCTTCTCCCCACCGGTTAATTTTATTGAATATTCTCTGTCAGGGAGAGCATTCCGTTGAATCTCTTGTGGAAAGCAGCGGATTGAATATGGCCAATGTTTCCAGACATCTGCAGATGCTCAAATCCGTGAATCTGGTAAAAATCAGAAGAGAGGGAAAATATATTTTTTACAGCCTTTCCGATGATGATACCTGTGTCTTTTTTATGGAATTCAGGCAATTTGTGGAAAAACACTCCTCAGAATTGCATGCCACTATGAATCTGATAGCCGATAAGCCATCACGAGTATCCATATTGGATATGAATGAAATGAAAAAAAAACTGGGACAGGAATCGGCCCTTATAGTTGACGTTCGTCCCAAAGAGGAATTCAGGACACTTCATCTCCCCGGAGCTGTATCCATTCCCCTAAATGATTTGGAAGAGAGAATAGCTGAAATACCTAAAGAAAAAGAAATAATTACATACTGTAGAGATAACTACTGCATTCTGGCAGATAAAGCCGTCAATATACTGCTCGATAGAGGATTCGATGCCAAGAGGATGAATATCGGTATTATCGACTGGAAACATGCGGGTCTCCCCATAGAGACGGGAGACGAATAGAGACATCCCCTATTAAAACTTCAGGAAATTACAGAGAGAAAGGAAGCTCTTTTTTATTTCACTATTTTCTATAGAGGAGGCAATTTCTTTTGCCTGTTCCAGCTGTTCTTTTCCAAGGCTTCTGATCTCATCGGTATTTTCATAGACCGCATCACCATCTTTCAAATCATCAGCCAGCTGAAAAGCCAGACCGAATTTTAAACCGAAATCAGCCATTTGAAGTTCAAGCCCGCCAGAAGCCCGGGTCACAATGGCCCCGCTCTGACAGCATGCCGACATGAGGACTGCTGTTTTATTTTTCAGAATATCCAGATATTCTTCTCTGCCCGATTCATCATTACTTTTCAGAATTCTATGCTGATTTATCTCTCCCAGGCACATCTGCTGTGAGACGCGGCAGAATAAATCGAGAATACTCAATTTTAACTGCGCATCTTTAAGAGGTAAATCAACTATTATGGCAAAAAACTGGGCATAGAGAATATCACCGGCCAGAACAGCTATTTTATTATTGAAAATTTTATTCAAAGAGGGTTTCCCCCTCCTCTCATCTGCTTCATCGATAATATCATCGTGAACCAGAGAGGCGGCATGGATCAATTCCACAGCCGCAGCTATCCTTATAACAGAGTTCTCAGTATGGGAATCCCATTGGGGACTAACGGCCCTGGCAGAGAGCAATGTCAGAACAGGTCTCAGCATTTTACCGGGATTGCCCAGAATCCGGTTTAATAAATCAGTAAAAAACTGAACCTGACCGCTTCCGGGAATATGTCGGTCGAGGATCTCCCCGACCTGAATTTCCAATAATTTTCTCACCTGTTCAAGCTCCTGCCCGACAGGTGCAAAAATATCCTTTAAGTCCATAAATTCTCCAGGAGTTTAATTGGTATCATCATACAGGAAAATCAGAACTTATGAAACTTCCTCAATTGTTATTGTGTTCGTTGGACAGACATAAGCACAGGATCCACAGCCTATACAAGTCTCGGCAACCTTGTTAAAAGGAATTCGAACTTCCTTCTCCATCCCTCTTTTATAAAAACTGATGGCATGTCTTTCCGTAATTTCCGAACAGACCCTGACACATAAACCGCAGAGAATACATTTTGTATCAGCGGTTTTTTCTGTCCTGTTCGCCAGATATTCACCGACAGGATCGAGAGCGCCCTCTTCAACCAGTGCCCCAAGTTCTTTACCCAACTGTATAAGCTCTTGGGAATCAGTTGTCCTGGCCAGTAAAAGCTGGAGAATAAATATCCTGGCTTTTTTGACTCTTTCCGTATCGGTTTTAACAATTAAACCTTTACTGACAGGGGTACAACAGGAAGGGAGCAATCTGGAATTCTCAGGAGCTCTATCTGTGGCGACTTCCACAAGACAGAGACGGCATCCCCCATAGGGCTTGAGAAATTCATTATTGCACAAGGTGGGGATTTTGATTCCCAGTTTTCTTGAGGCTTCGAGGAGTGTCGAATTTTCATCAAATTCCTCAGCATTACCGTTAATAGTAAGATTTATCATGATTCAATCCTCACTGCATCAAATTTACATACATTTTTACAGATACCGCATTTCACACAAGTATCCTGATCAATTACATGAAGAGCTTTTCTCTCTCCTGTAATGGCTGTCACTGGACAATTCCTGGCACAAACTGTACAACCGGTACATTTCTCTTCAAGAATATCGAAGTGGATTAATTCCTTACATTCCTTGGCAGGACATCTCTTCTCATTGATATGAGCCTCATATTCATCACGGAAATACTTGATAGTGGTAAGAATCGGGTTGGGAGCCGTTTGTCCGAGAGCACAGAGAGAAGTATCTTTCACCAGCATGGCCATTTCGAGGAGCATATCAATGTCGCCGGGTTTCCCCTTCCCTTTTGTAATATCTGTCAGAATATTCATCATATGTCTGGTACCCTCGCGGCATGGCGGGCATTTACCACAGGATTCCTGCTGTGTAAAGGCCAGAAAATACCGGGCCACTTCCACCATACAGTTGTCTTCGTCCATTACGATCATACCACCGGATCCCACAATCGATCCGACTTTTGCCAGAGACTCATAGTCTACAGGAGTGTCCATTAATGATTCCGGGATACAACCTCCCGAAGGACCTCCGGTCTGTACGGCTTTAAATTTTTTGCCGTTCAGCACTCCTCCACCAATATCCTCAATAATCTCACGGACACTTACTCCCATGGGAACTTCCACAAGCCCTGTGTTGTTTACCTTACCCACAAGAGAGAAGACTTTTGTCCCCTTGCTCTTCTCGGTACCGATACTGGAAAACCACTCTGCC
Organism: Spirochaetaceae bacterium; assembly: GCA_016342385.1. GTDB lineage: Bacteria > Spirochaetota > Spirochaetia > DSM-2461 > DSM-2461 > Spirochaeta_F. The sequence goes on from JAEINM010000013.1 coordinate 6,324, forward strand.
CCGTTATTGATAATATGTCTGATAGTCGCCCAGGACTCTACGTTATTGATGTTTGTGGGTTTCCCGTTATAACCGGAAACCGCAGGAAAGGGCGGCCTGACTCTCGGTTCGGGCATATTTCCTTCAAGAGAAGCAATCAGAGAGGTTTCCTCTCCGCAGATAAAGGCTCCGGCTCCGCGGTTTACCTTAAGATCAAAGTCAAACCCGGAATCAAAAATATCTTCACCGAGCAATCCGTATTCTCTTGCATCTTTAATGGCTTTTATCATTCTCTCGACGGCCAGAGGATACTCATCACGGACATAGACAAATCCCCTGGCAGCGCCAATGGCTTTGGCTCCGATCATCATCCCTTCAATCACAGCATGTGGATCAGATTCAACTATTGACCTGTCCATAAAAGCACCGGGGTCTCCCTCATCGGCATTACAGATAACATATTTCTCATCTCCCGGAGAACCGGCTGCAAATTTCCATTTCAGTCCTGTGGGGAATCCCGCGCCACCTCGTCCTCTTAAACCGGACTGGAGGACCTCTTCAATGACTTCTTCAGAAGACATCTGTGTCAGCGCTTTTATGGCCGCTTTGTAACCGCCGCGGCCGATATATTCATCGATTTTCTCAGGATCGATAAGACCTCTATTAGCCAGAGCAATCAGCTGCTGCTTCTTAAAAAAACCGATCTCATCGAGAGTTGGAATTTTCTCTTTACTATCCGGGGGATTATACATAAATTTTTCAACTTGCCTTCCCTTGAGAAAATGTTCCTCTACAAGATAGGGGATGTCTTCCACATTGAGAAGCTGATAAAAAATATTATCCGGTTTAACCACAATAATCGGACCCTGGGCGCAAAAACCCTGACATCCCGTGGACACAACTTCCACCTCATTCTGAAGATTCTGTTTCTCTATCTCCAGCTCCAGCGCCTCTTTTACTTCGAGCGATTTATTCGAAACACAACCAGTTCCGGCACATAACATTAAATGTGTTCTGAAATCAGCCATTATGCCATCCTCTCACTACCCTTTCCCAGGGCATATTCAGTTACTATTTTTCCGTTCAGAACATGTTTTTCGAAAATTTCATGCACTTTTTCCGGTGTTAATTCTATATATTTTACAGGCGTCTCATCTTTCCGTTCAATCGTGGCCATAGGCTCATGACTGCACAGGCCGGCACAACCTGATGTTGTAAAAAGGATATCCTTTCTACCAGATTTATTCAGTTCATCCATAAAGGCTTTCATTATATTGCGGGAACCAGAGGCAATGCCGCAAGTTCCCATATGCACAACAATCCTGGCTATACCAGAGCCATCGCGTAAATTGGCTGCGGCATGCATTTTTTCCGCAATCCTGTTTATATCTTCCGGTTTAAGTTTCATAAACTCCCCCTAAATCCAAATTATTCTCATTTTTACAGGTTATATCATCAACCTTTCATACATAAATCGGATGCTCCCATGGCTCATCCTCAGTAGGTCCAATGTAAGATCCATATCTCCCAGCGGTTTCATATCTATATGATCACTGTGAAAAAGAGCTGTTATTTCAGTCCCCTCTCCCACTATGGAATCAACAGTCACATAGCCGCCAGTATTTTCCGCAGCCTGAGAGAGAAGTGAAATTCCCAATCCGAATTCCTTCCCCTCTTTGCTGCTGTAGAAGGGATCACTCACCTGCCCGAGTGTCTCTTCATCAATACCGCACCCATTATCCCTGATCGTTACAGTAAGGGTATTATTCTCACTGTTTTCAGTCAGGATCAGCGATATCTCACTGGCCCCGGCTCTTATTCCGTTTTCAATAACATCCAGCACATGGAGAGATAGATCTTCCATCAGGAAGCGACCTTTCTGCCCTTAATGCGTTTTAATGCCATTCCGATCTCCTCTAATGTCGGAGCTTCAAGCAGAAACTCCGTGCTGACCGAACCAATCTGATTCAGATAGTGAGCATCGGAAAAATGCACCAGCGGCAGATCGCTTATCAGCATCTCTTCAGAACCGGGAAAGCCGTCCAGGACAATTTCCAGGGCATCAAAACCAATCTCATCGGGAATAAATCCCAGTACACCGAGTAAACCGTATGCCTCTCTATTCACATGAGAGGCAATAACCAGTCCCTTATATTTTCCGGCTGACTCAACAACCTCCTCGATTGTGTAACCCGAGGCGCTCATGAGTAACCTGTCCTCCAGTCCCAGTATATTGTCATATTCATCAAAGAGAACCTGATCACCGAAAATTTCAGGATCATTCTTCTCACAGATTGTTGCAGAAATTTCATCATCCATCTTTTGTAAATCCTCAGGATTATCAAAAAGAGTCAGAAGATGAACCTCTTCTTCACTGCAGATCTCCATACCGCCCAATACGGTCAGACCAGCTCTTTTTCCCGCAGCTATAACCGCCTGAACATTACCGCTGCAGTTGTGATCGCAAATAGCTATTATATCAAGCTCCCGCTCTATAGCTCTTTTAACTATCGCCGTCGGATACATGCCGTAGTCTCCACAGGGAGAGAGACAGCTGTGAATATGCAGATCCGCTCTATACTTTTTCAATCTCCGGAAATCCCCAGTTTGTATAAGCGCCCGCCCAGTTCAAAGGCACTGAGAGATGTTTCAAGAACAATCAAACCTTCAGACTCAGCTTTTTCCAGGGCTCTGGGAATCAGTTTTCTATTCTGAACGAGAATCACTGCGGTCATTTTTTTCATCAGCCCGATGGCCACAACATTCAGGTGAGTCTGGAAAGTGAGCCAGATGTCTCCCTCTCCGCCTCTGGCAATGACATTACTCATCATATCGCTGGAAAATCCTCTTTTTATCTCTCGATCAAGGTATTCTTCTCCACAAATTATCTCCATGGGAATCTCGGCGAGCAGTTCCTTTACAGTCATGGTTCCTCCAGATCTATTACAATGACCAGTTTCGTTCCGACTCCGACTTCTGACCTTATTTTAAATATATCAGAACAATCATCAATATTATTCAATCCCATGCCGGCACCGAATCCCAGTTCCCGGACCCAGTCAGGTGCCGTTGAGTAACCCGGTTCCATAGCCTGCTTGACATCGGGAATTCCCGGACCTCGGTCACTAATGACAATTTTGATATGCTTGGGATTAACATCTACTTGAAATTCGCCGCCACCGGCATAGGCCAGCAGATTCATTTCCGCTTCATAAGAGGCAATTCCCGCCCTGCGGATCATGTCACTATTGACTCCGAGGTTCTGCAATGCCGTTCGTATTGAACTGGCTATCTCTCCCCCGAATTCCATAGGAGTATCCGCCACATGAAAAAGCAGCGATATATTGACAGCATCAGCCTGAACGTCTTCGAATATATGACTGGCCCTGTAATGCCTGACCTGTTCATCCTTATAAACAATATCAAATTGTGTGAGTATATCCTCAAAAAGATTACAGCGGCATATAACACCTACCAGTTCATTGGATTCCGGTTCGACAACGGCAACACGTATGGACTTAGAATCAGACATTTTTCTCAAGGCCGAAATGACCGGTTCCTGCGGGTGCAGTGTAACACTGTCGACATTCATATACCTTGTTACGGGTTTATCCTTTTCTTTGCTGTTAAGCCATTTTATATAGTTATCAATGGTAAGAGTACCAATCAGTTTCTTATCCAGGACAATTGGAACCAGAGTATTTCTATTCCTCTGCATAACTTTTCGAACCTTACTCATCATATCGTGAGGGTGAAGAGTATAGAAGTCGGTCCACATAATAGAGCGGACTTCCAGTTCATAAAGCATTTCCTGAATTCGATCGACAATTTTAATCTTACCCAATGATGACTACTCCTTTAATCCCGCATCATGGAGCAGACTGCAGGCTCTGTACATGGAATAATCCGTTGTAAGAATAGTCATCTGTTTTTTCTTTCCATGGGCTAAGGCCTCAGGTTTAGGCTGACGACCGCTCACATAACACACGACCTGAACTTCTGTCATCTCGGCGGCTCTGACACTCTGTAGATTTGACAATATGGTTAAAAGCAGAGAACCCTTTTTACAATTGGCAAGAACATCGCTCATGAGATCTGTTGCGTAAACAGAGTCAACTGATGAATCTGTACTGACATCAAGGTTGAGAATTTTGCAATCGAGTATGGAAATAATCTTCTCTATAGTCATACTGTCTCCTCTGGCTTAACTGGCAGTTGCCGGTTCCCTCTTAATGAGCTTTTTAACTTTTTTCTGATCCATATGACCATGAAACTCACCGTCTATAGTGACAAGAGGACCAAGGGCACAGGCTCCGACACAGTTAACAGAGTCGAGAGTATATTCTCCATCTTCAGAAGTTTCACCAGATTTCATCTTCAGTTCCCTTTCTATGGTGTCCACAACAAGCGGTGCCCCGCGGACATGACATGCTGTCCCGACACAGACACAAATGTGCTGTTTCCCCATTGGTTCCAGGCGAAAGCAGGAATAGAATGTCGCCAGACTGTAAAAACGGCTCATGGGAATATCCAGTTCCTTTGAAAGTACCCCGAGAACATCTTCAGGCAGATACTTGTATTCCTCATTAATATCCTGCATCAGAGAAATAAGTGTTCCCTCGTTCGCTTTATGTTCATCCAGGATTTTCTGTAATTTATCATCCATTTATTCGGCTCCTAGTGAATCTTAACAAGCCATCGCTTGTTGGGATCAAAGTTCTTGCTGACAACCATCTGGCGCACAACGGAAAGATAGTCGGGTATAACGACATTCACATCGTTTTTTACTTTTACCTGACAGGCCAGACGCATATCTTCCTGTTTCTCCTGACGGCTCATAAAAATTTCTTCTGTAGGAAGGATCTGTCCTCCCCCCTCTACTACACGGACCTTACAGTATCCGCAGCTTCCTTTTCCTCCGCAGGAATTGGAAATATCATATCCTCTATCATTGAGGTATCCGAGCAGATTTGTTCCACCCTGAACAACAAATTCCTCTTTGTCATCGCCTTTACTTACAGTAATTTTACAATCTCCGTAGCTGACGAGCAGTTTTTCCGCCACCAGAAGAAGAATTGTGATAACAAGAAGTATAAGATTCATTACAATTACAGGCAAAAAAGTCATATTACACCATCCCGGAAAAGCCTAAAAATGAAAGCGCCAGTATGCCGGCGGTCACCATGATTATACCAGGGCCTTTCATCCCTTTGGGCATGGCTCCGACAAGTTCCAGTTTTTCATTTATCGCTGCGACTATTACAATTGCGATGATCCATCCCACGGCAATACCGAATGCGTAGATTACGGACTGCAGATAAGAGTACTCTTTAATTACCATAAATAGTGAAACAGCAAGAACTGTACAGTTTACAGTGATAAGAGGCAGGAAGATCCCGAAAGCAGCCTGAAGAACAGGAAAGAATTTTTCCATAATCATCTCTACAAGCTGAACAGTACCGGCAATGACAATGATAAACACAATGTAGTAAATCAATTCACTGCCAAGGGGTACAAGAATAAGGTGATAAATGGGCCAGTTGATAATAGCGGTCAGGGTAATAACAAAAATAACCGCCGCCCCCATACCAGAAGCCGTTCTAAGACTTTTGGAAAGGGAAATAAAAGGGCACATTCCCAAGAGATAGGTAAACGCAGCATTTTCTGTCAGAACAGCTGCAACAAATATTAAAATAAAATTCATAGCCATAATTTTTACTCCCCTTAATCCTCAGTCTGACCGGATATTGTTTTCGTTATCCAGATTAATGTACCGAGGACAAAAAACGCTCCCGGAGCCATGGACATGACAACCCATCGCGGCATAAAGTCCGGCATCACCTGAAACCCCAGGAGAGTACCGAATCCGAGGAGTTCCCGGACAGCCGCAACAGCGACAAGAGTATAGGTATAGGCAAAGCCGTTGGATAGGGCATCGAGAAAGGACTGACCCAGATTATTGGCCACATAAAATCCTTCGGCACGTCCCATAATGATACAGTTCGTAATGATCAATCCCACATAGGGACCGATGGAATCACTAATTTCCGGGAAATAGGCCTTTAAGACTCTATCTACAATGATAACAAAAGATGCAATAGTGATCATGTAAACAATCATTCTCACCTGTTTTGGAATAATCTTTCTCAGTAATGAAATTATAATTCCCGTGGCAAGCAATACAAAAGTCACACCGGCTCCCATAGCTATGGCATTTTCAATCTTGTTGGAAACAGCCAGTGCCGAGCAGATACCGAGCAGCATGGAAAATACGGGATGATCCCGCCAGATTCCGTTCATTATGGTTTTAACACTTTTACTTTCGGCCATAATTATTCACCCTCCACAATATTTTTGAAACCGGCAAAGTTGTCGTTCAGAATATTGATTATCGCTTTACTGGAAAGTGTTGCGCCGGAAATTCCATCAATTTCATTCTGTGATTCTGCATTTCCCGCTGATGTAAAAACAAGTTCGGGACTGAACTTCTGTCCGGGAAACTGGCTGAGAAAAGATTCCTCACCAATCCTGCTGCCCAAACCGGGAGTTTCCACCTGGGACAATATAGCCAGACCGCTGATAGTCTGAATATCTGCTTCCATGGCTATAATACCGGTGATTTCCCCCTGAAACCCCTTTCCTTTATAGGGAAAGGCAATTAAACCGTTTTCCCCTTTATAGTGGAGTGTTTCCCCTTCGCCCAGGGCAGTGATATTCTTGTTGTACATCTCATCCAGATTGTCAGCATCATAGCTGTAACCGAAGGCGGATAGAACGGTTTTCTGAAGCTTCACAGCCTGATTCCTCTCAATGAGGGGGGTTGTAAAGGTATTTACAGAAATTAAAGCCGATGAGAGTATTGTTCCCAGAATGAGAACAAACAATACCATTTTAATCTTATCTATCATATTGTACTCTTCCTGTATTTATTCTCCATAACCATATGGTCAATTAATGGAGTCATTCCATTCATAAGAATGATGCTGAACATAACACCTTCGGCATAACCGGCAAATCCTCTGATAAGAACAGTCAGAATCCCGGCCCCGACACCGAAGATAACTTTTCCCATTTTTGTATAAGGAGTTGTCACCGGATCAGTGGCCATAAAGAATGCCCCGAAGAGCAGTCCTCCCGATAGCAACTGAAATGCCGGAGGAGCAACCTGGGGACTGACCATATTCAGAATCCAGGAGAACAGAGCTACAGACCCCAGATAAAAGGTGGGGATTTTCCAGTCAGTTACCTTTGCCAGAATCAGAAATAGACCACCGGCAATAATACCGATTCGGAAGACCTCACCCATACTCCCGGCACCGGTCTGGAGACCGATTCCGAAGAGAAGTTCTCTGAGAGAGGTAATTGTCCCTTCGCCGTTAAAGACAGTCAAAGGTGTGGCGGAAGTAAGAGTATCAGTAAAGGGAGCTATCCATCGGGCTGACATAATTTCGGGAAATGCCATTGTAATAAACAGGCGACCGACCAGGGCAGGATTGAAAATATTCCGTCCTGTACCGCCGAAAATCTCTTTCCCGAACATAATTCCGAAAAAAGAACCGATGGCCACAGCCCACAGGGGCAGCGTCGGAGGAAGAATAAGGGGGAAAATAAGACCTGTTACCAGGAAGCCCTCTTCAATCTCTCTTTTTCTGATCAGAGCGAATGACACCTCGACAATACCACCGACAACATAAGAAGTGATGATCATCCATAAAACATGGAGGCCAAAAAAATACACCGCTGCGACCGTTGTGGGAATCAGAGCGGCAACAGCAAAAATCATAAATCTTTTAATTTCTATATGATCGAGGAAATGAGGAGCTCCCGGAGTAACATGAGGAGTCCCGTACACAATCCCGTCTATTGTTTCAAATACAGCCTTAAAGGGGCTGAAAATTTTCAAATCCGCTACTTTATGGAGCAGTTTCTGAGTTTTTCTCATTATTCAGTCTCCTTTAAACCGTAAGAAGTCAGGATCTCTTTTTTAGAGGCATATCCATCTTTAATCAGTCTGGCTTTCCCCTCTTTCATAAAATCGGACAGAGGAATCTTCGCCGTACAGACATAGGTACAGAGATTGCAGTCTATGCATTTAAAAATCCCGTAACGCATAACGGTCTCATCGACCTTATCCCGCTCTACATATTTAAAAAGCTGAGTGGGATACAATCCTGACGGGCAGACATTATAGCAGTTGCCACAGGAGAGACAGGCTCTTTCCTCACCGTTCATATTCGTGTTGTTGATTTTTGCCAACGGGAAAATCGCATTGGCCATAGTGTTCATAATTGAGTGTTTTCTGAAGCCGGGCTTTGTCCAGAGCATAATTTCACCGACACGCCCCTCTTCCAGAGCTATTAGAATATTGCAGTCCGACTCAAGGGGTTTTGCCATATCACTAACTGCAGAACCGGTCATGGTGCTGTTGATTATGTATCTGTTCTCTTTACCGGCGGTTCTTCCCTTAACAATCTGATCAAAGGATGTACCTATACGGACTTTAACATGAGACCTGTTACTGAAACCGGGACCGGCCATGGTAATAATCTTCTCCAGAAGCGGCTTGCCTGTTTTTACGGCATCGTAGACATGCAAGACAGTCTGTACATCAAGCACAATGGCTGAGGCATTGGCGGGAGTACATTCTCCGGGGATCTTCATCCCCGTTACTGTTTCCGTAAGAATCTCATCCTGTCCCTGAGGGTATTTTGGAGTGACAAGAACCATTTCGTCAAAAAGATCGGAAGACAGTTCTTTTATCCATGGCGGGTTTTTTCGGTTCATGGCCATATAGACTCTGGCATTGGGCATAATTTTCTTCAACAGAGAAAGACCGTCAAAAAAATCCTCAAGCGTGTTCTCCCTAAGAAGTACGGATAAATCCGTATTATACACATCACTTTCGCAATGCTTTACAATTAAGTGCTGAACCTCTTCTGATTTAATCGGAGAAGTATTGAACCTTGTAGGTATCCCGTCACGTCCCGAAGAGGCTACGCCGGCAAAATAGAGCGTTTCTTCAATATCAGCCGCATCGAGTGAATCCAGATCCTCTGTTACACCCTTTACAGGTGTCCACTTTTCAGTACCATCTGATTCAACTGTAATAACAGGAACTTTACTCCCCTCCCACATTGTGGGTTTTATACTTTTCACAGTTCCATTAATGGTAGCAATGACCGGGCTTCCCATCACATCGTCGTTCTGCCACAACAACTGACCGGCTTTAACGGTATCACCTTTCGAAACGAGCGCTTCATTCAGGCTTTTTGTATCCAGAAGCGGATACATGACGGTTTCCGGCAAACCTATTGATTCAACGACTGCCAGGGGATATCCCTGAAAGCCTTTAAACACAAAACCGCCTTTAAATGTCTTTTTTTTAGTTTCCATACTTATCCCGTTTATGGTTTTTTTATTTATGGTAGAGTATTTTTTTCCATTATAATTCACGAAAGTAATATTGTACAACCATTTTATATCTATATTTTTTTATATATGATTACCAAGATGAATTCAATTGCTTGACAATCTTTATATACAAAGTAATAATTTATGTAATACAAAAAAATACAGGAGGCTCATCGATGTTCTGGAATGACACCAAACCTTTGAGAACTTTACAAACAGGTCCGAAAATTGCCCTGTCTCTATTTCTTATTTTAGCCGGGTTCGGATATTTACTCGGATTCTTCAACATCCTGCTTCACTATCAGATGGTTGATGGAAAAGCCGGGCTTTCTTTAAAAGATGTACAGATGACCTATTATGGTTCCAGAGATAAAACAGCTCTGGAAAAATCAATTGATGCTTCCATGAGAGGTTATTTCGCCACGGATAATGATTACAATGCGACTAAAGAGTGGCTTGCCGATGGAGCATCAGAAAAAGACTGGGACAGTGACATTAAACCTATTTTTGACAAGTCCTGCAGCACATGTCACTCCAGCGGTGCACAGGTGGCCGGTGTGACGACTGAAACCTATTCAGATGTCTCCAATTATCTGGCACAGGATACGGGAAAATCGATTGGCCGTCTTGTCCAGGTCAGCCATACACATGTATTGGCAACAGCTCCCCTTATATTTATTCTAGTATTGATCCTGTTTATGACCTCTTTCCCTATGAAGTTTAAATCCGCAGCGGCTATTTTCAGCATGAGTGCTGTTTTCCTCGACATCGGATCCTGGTGGCTCGCAAAATTGGCTCCGGGATTTGCTGTTCTCGTCATGATCGGCGGAATGTGTCTCGGGCTCAGTTTCGGTCTTCTGGCCCTGGCCCCTTTATATGAAATGTGGCTGAAGAAAAAATAAAATATAAGTAGTATTTATTAGAGGTCATCCCTTTGAGGATGGCCTTTTTTGTTACTAAATATTAAATTCAACAACTATCAATATTGGATTTTCTTCAATTTTCCCAAAAGACAAATAATGAGGTACTAAATGAGACAATATCGACCTTCTATTTTACTCTTCCTGCTCATAATGATTTTCTTTGCAGCATCATGTCAGAAATCGGAACAGACATCCCAGCAGCCCCAAGATGGAACTGATAAAAAAGAAGGTGTCCTTCTAAACGAAGAAATCCCTGAATCAGAATACATCCAATCTTATACAGGAGGTCTTATATCGAGAGATCAGATTATAGAAATCCATACCAATCAGGAAATAAACCTGAAAGCCTCTTCCGGTGATCAGGTTCCAACAAATATCCTGAAGTTCTCTCCAGATATAAAAGGCTATCTTGTTCTAGAGAATAGCCATACTCTACTCTTTCATCCCTCTGAAAAAATGGATGAAGGTCAAGAATATAAGGCGACTCTGGATATTTCAGCACTTTTTGATGAGGTAAATGAGAACAACTCTTCCTTTGAGTTTTCATTTACAACAAAAAAACAGGACTATGAGGTTTCTTTTGAACCTGTAAGAGTAGGAGATGAAACAGTTGATGTGACTCTAGTCGGAAGCATAGTAACCGCTGATGATGCTGATAACAATAAGGTGGAACAGATTCTGGAATTGCCCCGATTAAACGGAGACGCAGTTGTAGAATGGGAACACGATGGAAGGATTCACATTGTAACCATAAAAAGAATAAAACAGAAAACAGATACATATGAATTGGAATTCAAATGGGATGGCAAAGTGATCGGTGTAAACCGCAAGGGTTCAGAGAAACTCATTATCCCGGGAGAACAATCGTTTACTCTGAGCGACTATATTGTAGATTCTAAAGAAAATAGTAATTATTTAACCCTATATTTTTCAAATCCTGTAGATCCAGGACAAGACCTGACAGGATTGATTGAACTGAATAACAGTGACCAGCTTCGAACATCCGTATCGGGGAATACAATCAAGGTTTATCCAAAAACAAAAGTCATTGGAGAAATATCTCTGACCATACATTCATCGCTTAAAAGCGAAATGGGAAAAACTTTGGGAGAGACCCTCGAATTCCCGGTTGTTTTCTATGCAGCGAAACCGGAAGTCAAAATGATTAAAGAGAGCGGAATTTATACATCCTCCAGCTCAATGGTAATCCCTTTTGAAGCTATTACTCTTCAGGCCGTCGATATTCAGATAATCCGGGTATTTGAAAGTAATATGCTTCGCTTCTTTCAGTTTAACAGTACAATGAAGTCTTCAAATCGATTGGAGCTTGTTGGTCGGCCGGTTTTTCAGGGAAGTGTGGAACTTGATCCTGAGGACGCCATGGATCTTTATACCTGGAACCGTTTCAGCGTTGATCTGTCCTCCTATATAGAAGAGGAACCGGGAGCAATTTACCGTGTATATATCAATTTCAGGCGATCTCAATCCCTCTATCCCGGAGCAATCAAGGAAGGAGAAGATCGGGATTATATGGATGTTCCGAATAATGGCAACTGGAACGGGCCCGGTGCTGAAAGAAGCAATTGGGATTATTACAGCGGTGGCTACAGCTGGAGAGACCGCGATGATCCTACAACAGACTCCTACTATTGGGGCACGAGAAAAAGGGTGTCTCAATCCCTGCTTTGTTCCGATATTGGAATGATCGCCAAAGGTGAGAGTGATAATAGGATTCATGTAGTTCTCAGTTCTCTTAAAGATACAAAACCCATAAAAGGAGCTGATATTTTTGCCTATAACTATCAGCTTCAGGAAATCGGCAGAGGTGAAAGCGATAACCAGGGCATGGCAACAATCAACTGTGAAGGAGTCCCTTTTCTTGTAACGGCTAAAAATGAGAAACAATCCAATTATCTTCGGATTGATTCCGCCTCTGCCCTATCCCTAAGTAGTTTCGATGTAGAAGGTACAAATGTGGCCAGAGGAATTAAGGGGTATTTATACGGAGAAAGAGGAGTCTGGCGACCCGGAGATCCAGTCCATCTGACTTTCATACTGGAAGATAAGGAAAACAGGCTGCCTGAAAACCTACCGGTAGTAATGGAACTCATTAATCCCTCAGGACAAACAACAGAACGGCAGGTAAACAAAGACAATTTTCTTGGAATATATCGTTTCATCCTTTCTACAGATATCCAGGCCCCGACAGGAACCTGGACTGCCCGCGCTCGTTTAGGGGACTATATCTTTGAAAAAGATCTACCGATTGAGACTGTAAAACCCAATCGCCTGAAGGTCAAATTCACTCCTGATGTGGAAAAACTAACTGCAAGTAATAGTGATGCTAATGGTGACTATAGTGCCAAAATCTTCGCCCAATGGCTGCATGGAGCTCCGGCACAAAGTTTGAAAGCTTCTGTAGAGTTAAGCCTATCCCCATCGGTTACCCGTTTTGAAGGTTACTCCGATTATAGTTTTGATGATGTAACTCTATCATTCAGCGAGCCCAAGCGATCCATATTTGAAGGGAATCTTGATTCCGAAGGTAATGCAGAGGTAAAATTTTCTCTGAAAACAACCTCAGTAACCCCGGGAACCTTAAGAGCCAACTTCAGTACTAAAGTATTTGAAGAAGGTGGAAATTTCAGTATCAACAATATTGCCTATCCCTATTGTCCATACGACAATTATGTCGGTCTGAGGACTCCTCCCGGAGATAGAAGCAGAGGCATGTTACTCACCGATGAAGATCATGTTGTGGATATTGTTACTCTGGACAGTTTGGGAAAACCAGTCTCCCGTAATAATATCAAAGTTAGTCTCTATAAAATCCGCTGGCGATGGTGGTGGGATAAATCACCAGAAAACATGAAAGACTTTATGAACTTAGAAGGTGTTACAGCCATTTCCAGGGGTAATGTGAATACAGAAAATGGTAAAGGGGAATGGACTCTGAGAATTGATTACCCGAAATGGGGTAGATATCTCCTCATTGCTGAAGATCCCCAATCGGGACATCGCAGCAGCAAGATTATCTATATGGATTGGCCCGGCTGGGCGGGATCGCCACAACAAGGTGGTGAAAGTGCTAATATCCTGAGCATATTTACAGACAAAAAGGATTATACTACTGGTGAGGAAGTAGAGCTGAGCATTCCCTCAAGTGCAGGAGGAAGAGCTCTGGTATCAATCGAAAGAGGAGCCACAGTTGTAGATTCGTGGTGGGTTGAAACAGAGGATAAAATGACAGTCCACCGTTTCCCTGTTTCGCGGGAAATGGGTCCCACAGCCTATATTCATGTAAGTCTTCTCCAGCCGGTTGTCAATAGGAATAATGACAGCCCCATACGCATGTTCGGAATAACCCCCATACAAGTAAAAGATCCCGATACAATACTTATCCCCAAGATTGCCATGGATCAGGAGCTTCGTCCGGAAAAAAGTTTCTCAATTTCCGTATCCGAGCAAAGGGGAAGACAAATGGCATACACAATCGCTGTTGTCGATGAGGGATTACTAGATCTAACAAATTTCAAAACACCTAATCCCTGGAATCATTTCTACGGGAAAGAGGCCTTATCCGTCAGAACCTGGGACTTGTACGGAGAAGTAATTGGTATGATGAATGGTAATTTTGGTTCCATTCTGGCAGCAGGTGGGGGAGATTTCCTCATAGACAGCAGTTCTCAGGAACAGAACCGATTTAAACCTGTTGTTCTATATGAAGGTCCCTTTCAACTGGATGCAGGAGAGAGCAAAACCCATGTATTAATGATGCCCCATTACGTGGGATCTGTTCGCACCATGATCATAGCCTCCAACGGTAGGGGAGCTTACGGATGGGCAGACGACACAACACCGGTAAAACAGGATCTGATGGTACAAGGCAGTTTGCCCCGCTTAGTTGGACCAGAGGAAACTTTCGATTTCCCTGTAACATTGTTTAGTTCCAATAAGGAAGGAGAAAAGGTTATGGTAACCTTGGAAACATCAACGGGGATTGATGTTATTGGCTCTTCCTATAAAGAGGTGACTATTGGTACTGATGGAGAAATGACAACCAGATTTTCCCTGAAAACCGACCCCGGAGCAAAAACAGTTCATGTGAATGTAATAGCTCAAAGTAATTCCGGACAGTCCTCCTGGGGAACGGACCTGGAAGTACGGGAACCAAATCGTCCGCGGACACAAGTGGAATACTCCATAATTGATCCGAAAAAAGAGCTCATTATCAATGTGGGATATTTTGGTAATCCCGGTTCAAATAGTGCCATACTCGAGGTGAGCAGTCTTCCTCCAATCGACCTTGAACGAAGAAGCCGATGGCTTATCCGCTATCCCCATGGATGCATAGAACAAACGACATCTTCGGTTTTCCCCCAGCTGTATCTGGATGATCTAAAAGCCCTGACGGCTGAAGAGAAACAAAAAATCCAACAAAACATCAATGCCGGAATCGAACGGCTCGGATCATTTCAATTGCCTTCGGGAGGATTGTCCTACTGGCCAGGTGGTCATAAGGAAAGTGATTGGGGAACAACATATGCCGGACATTTCCTGCTTGAAGCAAAACAGAAAGGGTATCATGTTCCTGAAGAGATGTTAAATAAATGGATTAATTGGCAAAAAGAACAGGCAAACAGCTGGAGAGAGTCCGATTATCTGAATCAGGCATACCGGCTCTATTCTCTTGTTTTATCTGGAGAAAGCCAAAGAGGGGCAATGAATCGGTTACGAGAACAGAATGATGTGCCTCAAAGAGCTCTGTGGAGACTGGCTGCAGCTTATGCCATGGACGGAAAAAAACAGATCGCCCTTGACTTGACTAAGAATCTGGACTGGGATTTTAATGCTTATCGATCCAGTTCAGCTTCATATGGATCAGCACTTAGAGACAAGGCTATGGTTCTAGAAACCCTTGCTCTGATTGATGAAGAGGAGAAGGCCTATCCTTTATTAGAGAGCATATCAGAGAAACTCAGCTCAAATACCTCTCTATCCACTCAAACTCTCAGTTATTGTCTGATAGCCATAGGCCAATACGCTGGCCATAATACCAGCGAGAACAAAATCGATATGGAATACACAATAGACGGGGGATCAAAACAGTCGATCCAATCAGACCGCTACAGCATCACCATGGATCTGAAAGAAGAGAACCGCAACATAAAAATAAAAAACCTTTCCAGTGGTAAGCTCTTTCTCAGTCTGGCAGTGTCAGGAACACCGGCTGCCGGTAATGAGGAGGAGCTGAGCAGAAATATGAGTGTCTCTGTTGAATACAAAACATCTGATGGTAGGGTGGTAAATCCTCGGGACTTAACTGCAGGTACAGATTTTATGGCCATTGTTAGTGTGAATAATCCCAAAGATTATGACATTGAGGAAATCGCACTTTCAACAGTTTTTCCATCAGGATGGGAAATCCTGAACACCCGGCTTAACCAGACGGGAGAAGATTCTAATTTTGATCAGCCTGAATATCAGGATTACAGAGACGATCGTGTTTACAGTTATTTTGATCTGAAAAAGAAAGAGGGGAAATCCTTTGTCTTTTACATTACAGCTGCCTACCCGGGAGAGTATTATTTTCCCGGGATTATCAGCGAAAGTATGTATAACCTAGATACTTTTAGCCATTTGAAGGGATTTCCGGTGAGGGTAACCGGCAATTGATCATACAGTTACACTCGAGAGCTCTCTTGAGGTTCTATCTTAGTATGACCATAATAATACTGGTCATACTAATGGTACCCCTCAGGAGATCTCTATTTAACCGCCCCTATTCGACTGTTCTTTACGACAGAGAGGGAAGATTATTACATTGTGAAATCGCCTCGGATGAGCAGTGGAGATTCCCTCCCGGCCATGTACCGGAAAAATATAAAACAGCTCTTATTCACTTTGAGGACC